>JAPONU010000476.1 GCA_026713745.1 bacterium | reverse complement strand
GGTCAGAGGACCCCGAAGCGCTTGAACGCCTCACCTGGCGGCATGCCTTCGCGCACCGCCTGGCGGAAGCGGCTCTCGCTCGTTGTCTTCTCGATGGCGGTGCCGACGACCTCGTCGATGAGCGCCTGCGGCACGATCACCACCCCGTCGTCGTCGCCGACGACGAGATCACCGGGAGCCACGGTGACGCCGTCCATCTCGACGGTCACGTTGTGGGCCACCACCTCTCCCCTGCCGTTGATGTCGCGGGGGTCGGCCCCGCGGCACAGCACAGGGAACCCCAGGCTCCGTATCACGTGGCGATCCCGGACGTAGCCGTCGACCAGCGCCCCGACCGCACCTGAGGAAATGCAGGCCGTCGAGAGGAGTTCGCCCCAGAGCGCGGCGTCGCGGAACCCGCCGGTCGCGCCGACCCACACCTCGCCCGGTCCGATGGCGTCGAGGGCCGCCAGCAGCCCCACGTAGGGCACGTCGGGGATCTCGTCGGAGGCCTCGAGCCGCGTGGGGAATGCGTAACCCACCAGCACCTGATCGGCTACCAGCGGGCCGTAACCCGGCGGTAGTGACTGGTGCCGCAAGCCGGCTTCGTCCAGGGCGTCGGAGACCAGCGAAGAGCCGATCCGGGTGCCCACCTCCGCGAGCCGTGCGGGCGTGAATCTCTCGTGTCCAGGTGCCATGTCTCTCCGGTCTCGCGGGTCGTCCCTCGCGCCGTGGCGCCACCCCGACGGATCGTTCGTTCCCTCGCCCGCGTGCACAAAATGCTATCGAGAGCCGGGTCAGGGCGTGTCGCTCACTCTCGTCGCACACCCGGGAGAGGCCACGAACTGTGCGCCGGCGACCACCGTCTAGCCTCCGGACATGGCTCCTCGAAAGATCATCATCGACACCGACCCCGGCCAGGACGACGCCCTCGCCATCCTGCTGGCGCTCGCCTCCCCCGAATTGGACGTGCTCGGCATCACCTGCATCGCCGGCAACGTGCCCCTGCCGCTCACTATCCGCAACGCCCAACTGGTCTGCGAGCTGGCCGGCCGGCCCGACATGAAGATCTTCGCCGGCTGCGAGCGCCCGATGGTGCGCGATCTGGTGACAGCGGAGATCGTGCACGGCGAGACCGGACTCGACGGGCCCGCCTGGGACGAACCCACGATGGGTGTGCAAGAGATGCACGCCGTTGACTGGCTCGTGACCGAACTCATGTCGGCCGAGGACGGCGAGATCACGCTCTGCCCGGTTGGCCCCATCACGAATGTGGCCATGGCCATGGTCCGCGAGCCGCGGATAATCCCGAAGATCGGCGAGATCGTGACCATGGGCGGCGGCTTCTTCGTCGGCGGCAACACCACACCGGTCGCAGAGTTCAACGTGTACGTGGACCCGCACGCCGCCGACGTCATGTATCGCAGCGGCATACCGATCGTGACGATGCCGCTGGACGTGACCCACGAGGCGCTGATGAGCCCCGAGTGGATCGAGTCGATGCGCGCGATCGGGGGCGACATCGGCGAGAAGACCGCCGCCATGCTGTCGTTCTACGGGCGCTACGACATCGCCCGCTACGGCACCCGCGGCGGCCCCCTGCACGATCCCGCCACCATCGCCTACCTGCTGCAGCCCGAGCTGTACGGCGGCAAGGACGTCTTCGTAGAGGTCGAGACCCACTCCGAGCTGACCATGGGCATGACCGTCGTGGACTACTGGGACCGCTTCGAGAAGGAGCCGAACTGCCGCTGGATCAGCGAGGTGGACAGCGACGGCTTCTTCGAACTCATCCGCGAGCGGCTCGCGAATCTCGCGGCAGCGCTGTAGCCCGTCAAAGGGCGGGCGGGCATTCGTACGGCCTGGTCGCCACGGCTACGATCGCCCCGCGACCGGAGGAGAGCGATGATCGTCGAGCAGCGCCGGGCGACGCTGGCGGCGGACGAGCGCTAGCAGGCGTTCCTACCGAAGCTGCACCCGCTCGTGCACACCCAGCAGAACCGGATCCTGGTCCCGACAGCCTTCTCCCCGATCCAATGAGCACCCCGGAGGGCAGCGACATGTCCGAACTCGTGATGCCGAGCAACGAGGACTTCTCCCTCGCCGGCCGGACCGCCATCGTGACCGGCGGCGCCAAAGGCATCGGCCGCGCCATCGCCGACGGCCTCGCCCGGGCCGGAGCCCGGATCGTGATCGCCGATCTGGCCGGCGCCCAGGAGGCCGCCGCCAGCTATCCCGAAGGGGTGGGGGTGACCGCGGACGTGTCGAACCCCGACGACATCGACGCCATGGTGGACGCCGCCTTGGAGGCGTCCGGGCGAATCGACATTCTCGTCAACAACGCCGGCATCTACACGTCGCTCCCGATGCGACCCTTCGAGGAGATCCCCCTCGAGGAGTGGCGAACCGTGAATGAGGTCAACGTGATCGGCACCTTCCTCGGCTGCCGCGCCGTGGTGCCCCACATGCGCCGCGGGGGCGGCGGGCGCATCGTGAACATCACCTCCGGCACGATCTTTCGCGGCGTGCCGTTCCTGCTGCACTACGTGTCGAGCAAGGGCGCGGTGCTGGCGATGACGCGGGCGCTGGCCCGCGAGCTCGGCGATGACGGCGTGCTCGTGAACTCGGTTGCACCGAGCTTCACCATCTCCGATGGCGTGCGAGAGAACCCGGCGGGAGTGGACTTCGAGACGCTCAGCAACGTGTCGATCGCCAACCGCATACTGAAGCGAGACCAGTTCCCCGAGGACTTGGCCGCAGCAGCGGTGTTCCTCTGCAGCCCTGGCTCGGCGTTCATGACCGGGCAGACCATCGTCGTAGACGGCGGTCAGTACTTCCAGTAGCCGGCCCGAATTGCCACTGGGTCAGCGAGGTGGACAGCGACGGCTTCTACGCGCTCCTACGCGAGCGGCTGATGAACCTTAGAGTGGGCGTGGACCAGCAAGGAGAGCGATGATCGTCGAACAGCGGGACTACCACATCTACACCGGCAAGCTGAAAGAGGTGCTCCGGCTCTACGAGACCGAGGGGATCGTCATCCAGAAGGAGGTCCTCGGGAACCTCGTCGGCTGGTTCACCACCGAGATCGGCGCCCTCTCGTCGATCTGTGCGATGTGGGGATATGAGAACTTCGCCGACCGGGAGCAGCGCCGGGCGACGCTGGCCGCCGACGAGCGCTGGCAGGCATTCCTGCCGAAGCTGCACCCGCTGGTGCACACCCAGCAGAACCGGATCCTCACCCCGACCGCTTTCTCCCCGATCCAATGAGCGCCGCGAACGACCCCGGAGGGGGCGGGCTGGTGCTGCCCAGCAACGAGGATTTCTCGCTGGAAGGCCAGACCGCCATCGTGACCGGCGGTTCCCAGGGAATCGGCCGCGCCATCGCCGACGGCCTGGCCCGCGCCGGGGCTCGCATGGTCATCGCCGACCTGGCCGGGGCCCAGGAGGCCGCCACCAGATACCCGGGCGGCATCGGGGTCACGGCCGACGTGTCGGACCCGGGGGACATCGACGCCATGGTGGACACCGCCATCGAGGCCACCGGGCGGGTCGACATCCTCGTCAACAACGCCGGCATGTTCACGTCCATCCCGATGCGGCGGTTCGACGAGATCCCCGTCGAGGAGTGGCGGCAGGTGAATGAGATCAACGTGATCGGCACCTTCCTCGGCTGCCGCGCCGTGGTGCCGCACATGCGCCGCGGGGGCGGCGGGCGCATCGTGAACATCACCTCCGGGACGGTCTTCCGGGGCGTGCCGCTCCTGCTGCACTATGTGGCCAGCAAGGGGGCGGTGCTGGCTCTGACGCGGGCGCTGGCCCGCGAGCTCGGCAACGACAACATTCTTGTGAACTCGGTGGCGCCCGGGTTCACGATCTCCGACGGCGTGAAGGAGAACCCTTCCGACGTGGACTACGACCATGTCAGTGCCATCTCGATCGCCGCCCGCACGCTCAAACGCGACCAATTCCCGGAGGACCTGGTGGCCGCCGCGGTGTTCCTGTGCAGCCCCGGGGCGTCGTTCGTGACGGGCCAGACCATCGTGATCGACGGCGGCCAGTACTTCCACTAGCCGAGTGCCGAACAGCACCGTGGACCGCATCCCCGTCATTCCGGCGGAGGCCGGAATCCACTTCCCGCCGACGCGAGCCGCTCCCCCGGTGGACCACTCGGCGGCCTCCTAGCCGCGGTCCGATGCACGTCCTGTTCGCCCTGCACGAGCACCCGGCGGGTGTCACGACCGAGCCGGGGAACCGGATCGTGTACGACCTCGCCGCCGACACTGCTCACTTCGGGGCTGCAGCGGTTGCCGGACCGGCAGTCCGATGGGAGGTGGGCCGCCCGGCCGACGACTCCGTTCATGAGTTGCACCACTATGAGGATTTCCTCGGGCTGCAGCGGTGGGCGCTCGCGCCGGTGACCGGCGGCTCGCCGGCGAGCGCCGGCGAACATCCTGGAGACGCCGGCGAGGGGGCGACGGGCGGTGCGGCTCTGGCGGTCGTGGTGGAGTTGGACGAGGCACGCCGCCCGCTGCTGCGCTGTGACCGGGTGGACTTCCCTCCCGGTGCGGTGGCGTACCGGCACGTGCACCCCGGTCCGGGCGTCCGCCGGCTGCTGTTCGGCGAGTTGACCGTGACCACCGCCGGCGTCACGGCCACGCACCGGGCCGGGGATTGCTGGTTCGAGAGCGGCCCCGAGTCCGTATACGCCGAGGCCTCGGCCACCCAAGCCACAGCCTTCGTGCGGGTGATGCTGCTGCCGGCGAAGTGGGCGGGCCGGCGCACGATCCGCTACACCGACCCTGCCGACGCCGACCGGCCCGCCCGCCAGCGGGCAAGGGTGTTTCTCGAGGAACCGCTGGCGTGAGCCTGCCGGTGCGCCACGGCGGACGCGTGCTGGTCGACCAGTTGCGCCGCCACGGTGTGAACACCATCTTCACCGTTCCCGGTGAGAGCTTCCTGGCCGTTCTGGACGCTCTCCACGACGAGCCGGCTATCCGCACGGTGGTGTGCCGCCACGAGTCCGGGGCGGCGATCATGGCCGAGGCGCAGGCCCGCCTTCGTGGCGACCTCGGCGTGGCCTTCGTGACGCGGGGCCCGGGGGCGACGCACGCCTCGGTGGCGGTGCACAACGCGACGATGAGCGGGGCGGCGCTGCTGCTGTTCATCGGCCAGGTGCCCACCGCCCACCGGGGGCGCCGCGCCTTCCAGGAGGTGGACTACGAGGCGTTCTTCGGCCCGCTGGCGAAGTGGGCGGTGGAGGTGGACCGCCCGGAGCGGCTGAGCGAGACCGCCGCCGAGGCCGCCAGGGTCGCCCGGCAAGGCCGGCCGGGGCCCGTGGTGGTTTCGCTGCCCGAGGACGTGCTCGCCGCCGAGGTGTCGGTGGCCGATGCCCCCGTCGCTCCCCCGCCACAACGGCCGTGGCCGGGGCCCGGGGAATTGGCGGAGTTGCAGACCCTCCTGGCGTCGGCCTCCCGGCCGCTGGTGATCGTCGGCGGCGGCACCTGGAGCCCGGCGGCCGGCGTTGCCCTCGCCGGCTGGGCCGAGCGCAACCACCTGCCGGTCGCGGTCAGCTTCCGCCGCCAGGACTACATCGACAACGACTCGCCCAGCTACGTGGGCTACGCCGGGGTCGGCACCCCGCCGGCTCTGGCCAGGAGGATCACCGAAGCAGACCTGGTCGTCGCGATCGGGAGCCGCCTCGGGGACACCGCCACCGGCGGGTACACGCTGCTGGAGCCCCCGGTCCCCCGCCAGACTCTGGTACACGTCCACCCCGACGCCGCCGAGTTGGGCAGCGTCTACCAACCGCATCTCGCCATCTGTGCGGGCGCGGTGGAGACAGTCGAAGCGCTGTGCGCGGAGGTCTCGGTGGATCCGAGTCCGTGGCGAGGCTGGACGGCGGCGGCCCGCACCGACCACGAGGCAACCCGCCGGCGCCGGGCCGCCCCGGGCTCGCTGGACTTCGGCGAGGTGGTGGCGTACCTGGACGGGCGCCTGCCCCCCGAGTCGATCCTCACGAACGGCGCCGGCAACTTCTCGGTGTGGCCGCAGCGGTACTACCGGTTCAAGCAGTACGGCACGCAGATCGGGCCCCAGAGTGGGGCAATGGGGTACGCGGTGCCCGCCGCAGTGGCCGCCAAGCTGCACGCCCCCGAGGCCCCGGTGGTGGCGTTCTGCGGTGACGGCGACTTCTTGATGACCGGCCAGGAGTTGGCCACTGCCATGCAGCACAACGCCCCGATCATCGTGGTGGTGATCAACAACGGCATGTTCGCCACGATCAGGATGCACCAGGAGCGCACCTACCCCGATCGCCCCAGCGGCGCGGACCTCATCAACCCCGACTTCGCCGCGTACGCCCGGGCATTCGGCGGCTTCGGCGCCATCATCGAGCGCACCGAGGACTTCCCTGATGCATTCGAGAAAGCCCTGGCCGCGGGCGTGCCGGCAGTACTGGAACTACGCGTCGACCCCGAGGCCATCCTCCCCCACACCACCCTCAGCGAGATCCGCCAGCAAGC
>JAPONU010000475.1 GCA_026713745.1 bacterium | reverse complement strand
GCAATTCACCGTGTAGTCGACAGCGGTGGTGCCGTCGTGGTTGCCGCAGATGGCGAGCATGATGAGGTCGTTGCGACGGGAGCGCAGCGCCTCGTAGCCCATCCAGCCGGCAGCCGGGAAGTTCGTGAGAAAGATGCCGGCTCCGGGACCGGGGGAGCAGATCAACTCGGTCAGCAGTTCGCGGCCGGCCGCCGAGCGCACGTCGACCTGCAGGGACCGCTTGCCCTTGTTGAGTCCGGCCCAGTAGAGGCTGGTGCCGTCGCCGGTCACCGGCCAGCGGTGGTGGTCGATCCCGCCACCGATGGGGTCGAAGCGGATCACCTCCGCACCCAGCTGGGCGAGCGTCATGCCGCCGGAGGGGGCCGCGACGAACGCGGACCCTTCCACCACCCGGAGACCCTCCAGAACGTTGTGCACCGCCGGCACCTCCCTCCGCGCGGGTTGCAGGCATTGTGCCAGGTGGATCGGCGCTGCGGCTGCCCGACGCCGCGAACGCCCGCAGGCTCGCCCCGATCATGCCGGGCCGGAGGAGGGTCCGGTCAGGCGGGGAGTTGCAGGGCGTCGAACGATTCCAGGTCCTCCACGGCGGCGGTCGCCCGCGCCAACCAGGTGTCGATGTCCTCGCGCGGCGCTGCACCGAGAGCCAGCGTCACGATGACGGCCTCAAGCGCGTAGGCCGCGTGACGCCGGTAGGACTCGCGTGCCTCGTCGGGATCCAGATGGGGGCCCCCGGCGGCGCGCAGGCGGCGGCGGTAGCGATCCAGCAGCAGTCCCTCTCCCGAGCGGCGGTCGTCGGGGTCCAGCGCCAGCGTGCAGAAGTAGGCCACGTCGCGCGCCCACTGGCCGGCGCGCACCATCTGCCAGTCCAGGAAGATCGGTTGGTCCTCCGCCCCGAAGGCAAGATTCCCCGTGTGGCAGTCGTTGTGGACGAGCGTGTGCGGCGGTTCGGTGAGTCTGCGGTCGGCGATCCTGTGGTGGCGGGCGTAGCGCAGGGCCTCGGCCGCCAGCCGCGGCGGCACCTGCTCGCCGGCCAACTCCAGGCCGCGCCGCATCAGCGGGAGTCGCAGCCACGTCCCGAGGGTGCGCTCGCGGTCTGCCTGTGCCAGAAGCCAACCGCTTGAGGTGCCCCGTTTGGGGCGATCCCAGCCGAAGGCGTGCAAGTCGGCGAGCCCGTTGATCACCGTCATGGCCTGGCGTGCGGTACAAGCGTCACTGGAGTAGGGCAGGTGCGCCTGGTCCGTGAGGTCCTCGAGCACGAGCATGAAGCGCGTGCCGTCGTGGCGGGCATGCAGGCACGCCGGCACTTGAACCGGGACGTTCGCCGCCAGCGTCCTGTAGAAGCGGACTTCGCCGGCGGTGAGCCCGGCCGCCTCGACCAGCACGCGGGTCGTGGCGCTGCGTGAGGGTGTCTTGACGAAGACGGCGCGCCGGCCGCCGCGAGCCAGCTGCACGTCGACCCGCAGGTGCCGGGTGGTGTGCGAATCCTCCGCCAGACGCTCGATCCGGCGGACCGTGCCGAGCGATCCGTGCAGCGCCCGCCGGAGTTGGGGGTCGAGAGGTTCGCTGGACCCCAGCGCGATGTCGGTGCCGACGCGGGCGACGGTGGCGAGAAGCTCGCGCATGAGTGACTCAGCGAACCCTGCGCCAGATGGTGCCGGTCGGGGTGTCCTCGAGTTCGACGCCGTCGTCGGCCAACCCCGCCCGGATCCGGTCGGCGGTGGCGTAGTCCCGCGCCGACCGCGCCGCCTGGCGCTCGTCGACACGCTGCTGGATCCCTTCGTCGGCTGCCCCCGCACCGGATGACGGGCAGGGGGCCGGGGCCTCAGAGGGTGTGCCGGCCGGGCTCGCCTCGAGGGTCGCCTCGGCGTGCACCGCGGCGGCGCCGAGGCGCAAACCGAGGGCGCCTCCCAGTTCGCAGACGGTGTCGAGGGCGGCGGCCGCGGCGCCGGTCTCCCCGCGGTCGAGGGCGACGTTGCCCTTCCGCAGGAGTTCGAAGACCACACCGACCGCGCCAGGAGTGCCCATGTCGTTGTCCATGGCTTCCGCGAAGGCTCCTCGGGCGGCGTCGGTGTCCTCGGTCCGCGCCGGAGCGTCGACCGCGCCGATTGCGCCGACGCGCCGGGCGAAGGCGTCGAGGCGGCCGATCCCCGCGGCGGCTCCTGCCAGCACCGACTCGTCGATCTCCATCGTCGAGCGGTAGTGGGCCTGCAGCATCGCCAACCGCAGCGAGCGCGGGTCGTGGAGCGCCAGGACATCGGCCAGCGTGCGGAAGTTCCCGGCCGACTTGGCCATCTTCTCGCCGCCCACGTTGACCATGGCCGAGTGCATCCAGAGGCCGGCGAAGCGGTGGCCCGCCGCCTCGGCCTCGGCTCGCTCGTTCTCGTGGTGCGGGAAGATGAGATCGGATCCTCCGCCGTGGAGGTCGAAGCCGTCGCCGAGCAGCCCGAGCGACATGGCGACGCATTCGATGTGCCAGCCGGGGCGCCCGCTCATCCACGGCGACTCCCAGTCCGGCTCGCCGGGCTTGGCGGCCTTCCAGAGCGCGAAGTCCAGTGGGTCGCGCTTGCGCTCGTCGACTGCCACCCTGGCGCCGGCGCTGTCGCGGAGTTCGTCGGGTCGGCGATGCGGGAGCCGGCCGTAATCGGGGTAGCGGTCGACGTCGAAGTAGACCCCGGCACCATCGATGACGTAGGCGACGCCGCGGTCCAGCAACTCCTGCACGAACTCGATCATCTCGGAGATGTAGCCGGTCGCGTGCGGCCGCTCGTCGGGCTCCGCCACGCCGAGCGCGGTCATCTCATTGACGTAGATCTCGGTGAAGCGGGCCGCCACCTGCTCCTCGGTGCTTCCCGCCTCGGCGGCCCGGGCGATGATGTTGTCGTCCACGTCGGTGATGTTGCTGACCACCCGCACGGCGAGTCCCCGCCAGCGCAGGTAGCGGCACAACACGTCGTATGTCAGGGCTGTGCGGGCGTGGCCCAGGTGCGGCACGTCGTAAACCGTCGGACCGCACACGTAGATCGAGACCTCTCCGGGGGTGCGGAGCCGCAACTCGACCACCTTGCGACTGAGCGTGTCGTAAAGGCGAATCACGGCGCTCACGGTACCGGCCGCCCACCGGCTCGGGCCCGGTGCGCCCCGGTTGCAACTCCGGGGGACGCCGGGACCCCACCGTTCCTTCCCGTGACAATGTCTTGGGGCAGCCCGACATGGCCTTCTCGAGCGTGCCGCGAAAAGAATGGAACCGTTCCAGATTACTATCCGGGTTACGTTCCGTGCGTGGCCGCAGCGGGCTGCGGACACGAAT
>JAPONU010000474.1 GCA_026713745.1 bacterium | reverse complement strand
CTCGGCATGTTCATCTTCATGTTGCAGTACACGTCGTTCCTGTGGCCCCTGGTCGCCGTTCAGGACACCGATCTGGCCGTGCTGACCGTCGGCATATCCGGGTTGCAGAGCGCCTTCCTGCAGGACTGGGGCCTGCTGTCCTCGGGAATGCTGCTGGCCGCCGTGCCCATCACGATCATCTTCCTCACCGTTCAGAGGACGTTCATCGTCAACGACCTCTCCGGCGCGCTGAAGGAATGACCTCCATGGGAGCCGCCGGCCGGCCCGCCGCGGTCGAACTGATCGAAGTGGCCAAGAGCTTCGGGGCCACGGAGGTCATCCGGCCGATGGACCTCGCGGTGCATCCCGGTGAGTTCGTCGTCCTGCTGGGCCCGTCGGGCTGTGGCAAGAGCACCGTGCTGAAGATGATCGCCGGGCTCGAGGATGCCTCCGGCGGGGAGATCTACACCAGGCCCGCCAACTCCTTCGTGGCCCGATTCGTGGGCACGCCGCGCATGGCGCTGCACGAGGGCACGGTCACCGACTCCGGGGACGTGGCGCTGGGCGACGTCACGTTCCGCCCGGATGCGCCGGTGGCTCTCACAGCCGGCGAGCCGGTGGGCGTGGGAATACGTCCCAGCGGCGCACACGTGACCGAACGGCCCCGCGGGCCGCATCTCCGCGGCCGGGTGACCCGCCGCGACTACCTTGGCGGCGACTGTTTCCTGGAGGTGGACATCTCGACGGAGCATGCCATCGTTGTCAGGGCCGAACCGGAGGACGCGGTGAAGGTGGGCGAGTTCGTGACGGTGGGGATCCGCCCGGGGGTGGCCCACCTATTCAGCCCCTCGGGGGAGCGTGCAGGTGGCCTCAGCCTCCTCGGGCCACCATGAGTGAGACCGTTCGGCGGGCGCTGCGGGTTCTGGGGTTCCTGGGCGAGCGGCCTCGCAAGGTCGACGAGGTGGCCGGGTTCATGGGGCTGCACCGCACCACGGCTCTGCGGACCCTGCAGGTGCTCGAGGCCGAGCGTTTCGTGACACGCGACGAGGGCCACGCCTTCCGGCTCGCCAGCGGGCTGTACTACCTGGCGAACCGGGCGCTGGAGAACACCGATCTGGAACGCCTGGCGGTCTTCGAGGCGGTCGAGGACAGCCAGGTGGCGATGGCCGCCAGCATGATGCACCAAGTGGTCTGAGCGGTCCCGATCAGCGGTCCCGGTAGGTCCGGTCTACGCTTGCCAGTAGGCGTCGAGCGCTCTCTGTGGCTGCTCCTCGTCGCCGACGGAAAGGATGCACATGGTTGGGCTCGTTGAGGAAATCGTCCTTCTCCAGTTGCGCGACGAAGGCGGGTCGTTCGTGCGCGTGCCGACGTGGTCGCTGCGCTATGCCGTCGCCGGCGCGGTCTTGATGGATCTGGCCATGGAGGACCGGATCGACAACGACCTGGAGCACCTGTTCCTGATCGACGACACACCCACCGGCGATGTCCTGTTGGACTCGACGCTGGCGGAGGTCGCCGCCGGCGAGCGGAACAACACGCGGTTCTGGATCGAGCACATCGCAGAGAAAGGCGACGCCATCCGCGCGGCGGCACTCGGGCGGCTCGTCGAGCGCGGCATCTTGGAGGAGCGCGACGAGCGCCACCTGTGGGTGTTCCGGACGCGGCGCTATCCCGCCGTCGACGGCCAAGTCCGGCGCGAGGTGAAGCTGCGCATCATGGAGGTGCTGCTGAGCGACGAGATCCCCGATCCGCGTGACGCAATGCTCATTTGCCTCGCGGATGCCTGCGGGATCTTCCGGGCGCTGCTGTCGGGACGGGAGTTGGTCGAGGTGACCCCGCGCATCGAGCAGGTCTCGAGGCTCGACCTCATCGGCCAGGCCATGGTGCGGGCCATCGACGACGTCCGCATGGCCGTCGCCGCAGCCACCGCCGGCCACCTGTAGCCTGCCCCGGCGTCGGCGGGCCGCAGCCCGCCCAGTCCCGCCACCTGTAGCCCCCCGGCCGGCCGAAGCCCACCCAGTCCCGGCTGGTCCCTCTACACGTCGTTCGGGCCCTCACACCGAACAGTATGAGTGTCATTCCGGTGAATGCCGGAATCCAGTCGCGGACACGCGGCGCTGCTGCGACCTCACCCAGTCGTCGAACCGGCAAGGAAGCGAGTGGCGTTGTCGTAGACGGCGGCGGCCCGCTCGGCGGGGTCGGGATAGTGCTGCCGGAGTTGCCGGGAGCGGATCTCCAGGGACAGCGGGATCCCCGCGGGCAGTGCGGCCACGAACTCCCGCACCGGCAGATCGCCCTCGCCGAGCAGTCTTCGCCCGTCGCGCGCGTCGTTGAACAGGCCCAGCCGGGACGTGTCAGCGGGCTCGGCAGGGCCGTCGCAGACCTGCGCGTACGGCAACAACGAAGTGTCCAGCCGCCCCAGGGCCTCGATGGCGTTCCCGCTGGCCCGGTCGAGATGCAGGTTGTCGGCCAGGATGGCGCCGTTGGGCCGGCCGGCCAGCGCCACCACCTGCTGCGCCTCGGTGAGCGTGGTGACCGAATAGAGGATCGTCGGCTCCACGACCACCGTGATGCCGGCGGGCGCCGCGTGGTCGCACAGTTCGGCGAAGCGTTCGGCGAACCGGGCCGGCTCCAGGCCCCGGCTCACGGTCAGCACGTTGCGGGCGCCCACTTCGGCGGCCGCGTCGATGAGTTCGAAGCCACAGTCGCCGTCGGGCGTCGCGAAGATCGGCTCCATGTCCAGGGCGCCGACCCCGGTGCCGTCCAACCGCCGCCGCACCTCCCGGGCGCGGGCATCCGACCACGTCTCCGGATCGAACCAAACGCCCACCAACCCGAACCCCGCCGCCGCGGCGGCTGACACCACCTCCGGGGGTTCGAACTCCGGCAACACCCCCGAAGCCAGCGACAGCGGCCCCACAGCGCTGCCGGTGCCGGGGAGGTTCGCCGGAGGGTGGGCAGTCCCGGACGAGTCGGCGATCACGGCCGGCGACGCTATCCGGTCGGGAGCGGCCGAGGCGGGCTCTGGATCTCAAGGAGTCTCCGCCGAGTCGGGAACCAGCCGTCGATGCGGATCGTCGGAGGGATGAGGAATTGTCACGCCGACTGCTGTCGGACGCGCGCCAGGAAGCAGCGCTCCCGAGTTCGGGCCGCCGACGGGATCCGGCAGGTCGAGAGGAGAACCGGCGATGCGTCGACTGATCGCCGTCGTACTGGTCCTGGCTCTGGGAGTGGGGCTGCCCGCCACGACCTCTGCCGAGGAATCCTCCGAAGGCGAGGTCCCCGACGACACCGAGGCGCCGCAGCCGCCG
>JAPONU010000473.1 GCA_026713745.1 bacterium | reverse complement strand
GAGGCGCACGAACTCGTCGGCGGCCAGCGGCGTCCCGTCGTACAGGCGCGGGTTCGCGAGCTGGTTCGCCACGAAGTCGTAATCGGCCACGACCACCAGACTCGTCCGCGGCGCCTTGCCCTTGCCGCCCCGCGTAGCCAGCGACTCGAGCGCGTCCGCATACAACTGCGCGGTGGTGGCTCGCTTCTTCGGGTTCTTCTGGTTCTTCGAGTTCTTCGAGTTCTTGTGGTCCTCGGCCTTGAGGAGCCGGCGATACTCCGCTCCCAACGCGGTCTGCACCCGGGCGCCGGCGAGGGGATCCAACCAGCCGCTGAGGCGGAACATGCCGTCGGCCTGGGCGCGGATCGAGAACTCGCGGCGCTCCCGCTGGCGGCGCCGCCGCTCCTCGAGGCTCTCCCCCGCGGTGCGCTCGTTGACGTGATCGCGCACCGTGCGCCCGAAACGATCCGCCGCCTCCTCCGCCGCGGCCGCGAGCAGTTCCTTCTCGTCGATGGAGGTCTCCTCGGCGGCCTCGGCGATCATCTGCGCCTGCCGCGCGGTGATCGCCCCGCCGGCGAGAGCCTCCGCCGTATCGGGCAACCACTCCAAGCGCCCCGCCAACCGCACGTCCCGCTTCGCCTTGGAGCGGGACTCCCGCAACCGGTCCCGCACCACCACGGCGGCCTCCGCCTCCCCGCGCCGCCCGGCGATCGCCGCGACGGTCTCGGCGCGCAACGCCGCCGCCGCCGACTCCACGCGCCCCACCAAACCCAACCGCCCATCGAGACGATCAACGCCCAACGAGCAGAGCCCCTCACGCAACACACCCAACACCGCCGACAGCCAACCCCCCGGATCCCCACCAGCCGCCGACGCGCCCACACCCCCACACCCGCACACCGACCCCGCCGAAGTGCCGTCGGCGGCGTCGCTGCCGGAAACGACAGCGGGATCGGCCACAGGAACACCCTGCCCGACCCCGCCCAGGCGCCCGACGTCGTCGCTGCCGACGACAAGAGTGGGATCGGCCACCGGGACACCTCGCCCGACCCCGCCAAGGGGCCCGACGACGGCGCTGGCGGAAATGACAGCGGGATCGGTCTGTGGGGCACCTCGCCCGACCCCGCCAAGGGGCCCGACGTCGTCGCTGCCGACGATGACAGCGGGATCGGCCACCGGGACACCCTGCCCGACCCCGCCCAGGCACCCGACAGCACCGCTACCGGAAACGACAGCGGGATCGGCCACAGGGACCCCCTGCCCGACCCCGCCCAGGCACCCGACGGCGCCGCTGCCGGAAATGACAGTGGGATCGGCGGCCGGGGCACCCTGCCCGACGGCGCCGCTGGCGGAAACGACAGTGGGATCGGCGACTGGGGCACTCTGCCCGACCCCGCCGAGGCGCCCGACGGCGCCGCTGCCGGAAATGAGGGTGGGATCGGTCACTGGTCACTCCCCGCGGGCGTTCGGTCGGGCTCGGGTCGACTCCCGTCGACGAGCCGGTCGGGGAAGACCGACCCCGCTGCGATCGAGGTCAGTGACCGGTAACGCCTACTCTATCAACCCCCTACGACACTCACAACTCTTGTTCGCTGACTAGCGGAAACATATTTTCAACAATTCAAACATCCTCACCGTCGCCGCCGCCGGCCGCCGCACCATGAACTCAGTGCGGGGATGCCGGGCGTGCAGATGAGCGGGAACACCTTTCCGGCCCGAGAAGAGCCGTAGGTCACACCGACAACCGGCCCGAAGCGAAAAGCAGCTCCCGAGCAGCCGCAGGTCACACCGACAACCGGCCCGAAACGAAAAGCAGCTCCCGAGCAGCCGTAGGTCACACCGACAACCGGCCCGAAACGAAAGGCAGCTCCCGGGCAGCCGTAGGTCACACCGACAACCGGCCCGAAACGAAAAGCAGCTCCCGAGCAGCCGCAGGCCACACCGACAACCGGCCCGAAACGAAAAGCAGCTCCCGAGCAGCCGCAGGCCACACCGACAACCGGCCCGAAACGAGAAGCAGCTCCCGGGCAAGGGCCGAGCATCCCTCCACTATCAG
>JAPONU010000472.1 GCA_026713745.1 bacterium | reverse complement strand
GACGCCCGATCCAGGAGCGGTCCATCCCGGAGGAATTGGCCGTCTCTGTGATCACCATCGGCGAATTGCGAGCCGGTGTGCTCGCCGCGGCCGACACGGCAACCCGTGACCGACGACTCTCGACCCTTTCTGCGGCGCTTGCGCTCCGGCCCATGCCGATCGACGAGGATGTCGCCGCGGCGTGGGCCAGGCTCCGCCTGACTCTTCGCGACGAGGGATGCCGCATGCCGGTCAACGACTCGTGGATCGCCGCAACCGCCATGGCGCACGACGTCGCCATCGTTACCCAGGACGACGATTTCCCGTCGCTGGATCTGTTCCGCGTGGTCCAAGTCTGAGGCCAGGCGGGTGCGGTTCGGCCAGGTCGCAGTCTTGGAGTGATTGCACTGCAATCACTTTGCACGTCTAGGCTGGGGCAAGCGCAGGAGGTCTCGGCCATGGCGAGCATCACGATCCGCAACCTCGACGACGACGTTAAGGTCCGTCTTCGTGTGCGAGCGGCCGGTCGCGGCCATTCGATGGAGGAGGAGGCGCGCCTGATCCTGCGTGAGGCCGTGGAGCGCGAGGCCGGTCCCACGAATCTTGCGACCGCTGTTCGCGACCGCTTCGCGCCCTTGGGCGGCGTGGAACTGGAGTTACCACCGCGCGAGGTGATGCAGGAGCCGCCTCGATTCGAGTGAGGCGGCAGCCGTGATCGTTCTCGACACCAACGTCGTTTCCGAATTGATGCGCCCGACGCCCGCTCCGGCCGTGGCGGCTTGGGTTGCCGGCTGTGAGGCTGCGACGCTGTTCTTCACGGCGGTGAGCGAGGCGGAGTTGCGCTACGGCGTCGCGCTTATGCCCGCGGGCGGGCGCCGCGAAGCAATCGACGCTGCAATCGGGACGATGCTCCGCGAGGATTTCGCCGGTCGCATCCTGCCGTTCGACAGCGCGGCGGCTCACACCTATGCGGAGATTGCGGCCTCCCGCCGCGCAGCCGGGCACCCAATTTCCGCGACGGACGCCCAGATAGCGGCGATTGCGCATTCGCGGGGCATGGCGGTGGCGACGCGGAACATCCGGGATTTCTCCGACACGGGAATCGACCTCATCGATCCCTGGTCAGGCGCGTGAGCCGGTTGGGCGGCTGATGGATTCAGAGCGCCAGGTGCACTCGGAGAGCGTCGTCAAGCTGGGCCATGAGATCGAACGGGACAACGCCGATCACGTCGCCCACCCGTTCAACGGCGTGGAGTTCCGTCCCGGTCTTGCGCGGAGGGTCGCCGTCTTCGGTTCGGGCCTATGGGACGAGTTCGACGAGGCGGTGCTCGGTGCGCAGCGCTTCCTCCAGCCGGGGCGATGGTGCTGAGAGGTAGACGTCGGCTTGGAGGTGGACAGCAGCGGCGAGCACTTCGATGCCGAGTGCGTTGAGGCGGTGCCGCTGGTGAAGGTGCCCGATCAGCGGAGCCAGAGTTCGCAGGCTCTCCACCCCGATCTCCTCGGGCAGTTCCAGCAGCGCACGCAAGGCTCGGGTGCGAGTCTCCGAGGGCAGCGCGGCAAACGACGTTGAGAGCACGCCGGCGGGACCGGCGGAACCCAGGACGGCCCGGCACAGTCGCACGTACCAGTAGCCGGTGGTGTACACGGGTTCCCGGGGTCGTGGTGGGTCGCCGCCTGCGAGCAGCGTGACGAGGAGCCGGTCGTCAACCAGTTGCGTCACTCGTTCGCCAGTTCCGGGTCCCCGAATCCGGTCCGGGCCGCCTCCCAGTCCTGTTCGGAAACGGCGTCCAGAAGCTCCCGGCGCAGTCTCTCGATGCCGCCGGGAATCAGCAGCACCCCGTCGCCGATGTCGAGGTATCCAATCCTGCCCCCATCGGTGAGGCCCCACCGGCGCCGCGCCGCTGCCGGCAGACTCATCTGCCCCCGGTCCGACACTCGGAGATCGCCCGCGCTCGACACGCTGCCATCGTACAAGGCGATCTGGTGATTTGCCTTGTAGACGTCACCACGACCGCCGAAGACTGAGAGGATGCATGTGACCGCCGGGCATCGTCGAGTTCGCG
>JAPONU010000471.1 GCA_026713745.1 bacterium | reverse complement strand
GTGTGAGGCCACGATCATCGCCCGCCCAGTGCCGCGTTTCCAACCAGGCCATTTCGACCTCCTTATTCAAGGATACAGTAATACCTTGAATAAGGGTCACGGCAATTCAAGGCGGAGGTGAACGCCCCTGCCGACTCGCCGACGAGGGTCCCTCGCAACGAAAGAGCCAGACAGCCCCGATCAGTTCACGAGCCCCGGCGGGCCGTTCAGATGCGGTAGACGCGCTCGGCGTTGCGGGAGAACAGGGCCTCCTGCTCGTCGCGGCTGAAGCCGGAGATGATCTTGCGGTAGGCCTCGACGACCGCCGCGTAGCTGGAGTACATCCGGTCCACCGGCCAGTTGGTGCCGAAGAACGAGCGCTCGACGCCGAAGGCCTCGATGCAGCCCAGCACCCACCGACCGATGGAGTCGGTGGTCCAGTTGGTGCCGGCCATCTGGTGGCCCATGCCCAGCCCGGAGATCTTGATGACGCAGTTCTCGGCCTCGGCGATGGTGTCCATGCCGGCCCGCCAGTTGGCGAAGTACTCGTCGTCGAGGGCCTGCGGGAAGCCGGCGTGGTCGAGGATCATGACGATGTTGGGGTACTTCTTGGCCAGGGCGCCGGCCTTGGCCATGTTCTCCCAGGTGCAGTCCAGGTCGTAGACCAGGTTGTACTTCTCCAGCAGGGCGTAGCCGCGGTGGAAGTCGGGGTCCACCAGGTAGTCGCCCTCGGCGAAGTCCCGAAGGCCCCGGAACAGCGGGTACTCGCAGTGGCGAGCGATGGTCTCCTCCACGTCGGGGCTCTGCATGCGGGCATCACCGGTGATGCCGTGCGGCCAGCCGGTGTCCTCGGCCATCGCCGAGAGCCAGCGGGTCTCCTCCACCGGGTCGGGGGTGCCGATGGCGGCCTGCACGTGCACCGCCTTGGTGACGCCTGAGCCCTCGATGTCGGCGAGGTACTCGTCGGGGGTGTAGCGCACCATGTCCTTGAGTGGACGGATGTCGCCGAGTTGCGGGTGGACGAAGTCGTCCTCCAGCCACACCCACTCCAGCGGGGGGTGAGGACGGTCCCAATAGTGGATGTGAGAGTCCACGAAGGCCAAGTCGCTGCTCATGGGGAACCTCCTGGGGAGCGATGGAAGACGGCGCGTCGGGCTGCGACGATACCCGTTAGGTGTCGGCGCTGGCGAAGCGGACGCGGATTCTGTCGACGGTCACAGCGCCGAGCAGCAGCGCACCCTGGGCCACCTCGATCCAGAATGTCTGCACGCTGAGCTGGATGAGGCCGTTGCGCAGCACGCCAATGACCAACAGGGCCAACACCGTCCCGAGGATGGTGCCGCTGCCCCCGTTGAGGCTGGCCCCGCCCAAGATGACGGCGGTCAGCACCTGCAGTTCCCAAGTCAGGCCGGTGTTGATGGACTGCGAGCCCACCTGCGAGAGCCGGATCAGGCTCCCCAGTCCGACCATGAGACCCGACAGGATGAACCCGTAGAAGATGTAGCGGCGCACCCTGATACCTGCCAGGCGCGCCGCCTCGGGGCTGGCGCCGATGGCGTACAGCGCCCTGCCGTAGGTGGTGTAGCGCAACATGACCACGAACAGGATCACCACCCCGGCGAAGATGAATACCCCGAGGGGGATGTTCGCCACCGGACGGGAACTTCCGAGGGCGCCGAACTTGTTGATGCGCACTGTCTGGCCCTCGCCAAGCACCTTCGTGAGGCCACGCCACACCGCCAGGGTTCCCAGCGTCGTGATGATCGAGTTGAGTCCGAGGCCGGTCACGAAGAAGCTGTTGACTCCGCCGACGACGAACATCGTGGCGACGGCGATGAGCAGCGCCTCGGCGAGCCCGAGACCCAGACCGTAGGAGGTGATGGTGGAGTCGGTGGCCGTCTGGGAGATGGCCGCCATCATCCCGACGATGCCGGCTGCGGAGCCCACTGAGAGGTCCACCTGACCCGCCACGAGCAGAAGGGTGGCCGGCATGGCGATGATCCCGACGGGCGCCATCGTCTGGAGGATGTTCACGATGTTGTCGCGGCCCCAGAAGAACTCCGCCTTTATGGCGAAGAAAGTGACCAGGGCTGCCAGCACCAGGATGAGGGCCAGCGACTCCTGGACCTTGCCGAGTTTCGGCCGCGTCCCCATGATGCGCGCCACTCGCCCGGCCGCCTCTTCAGCGCTCTCGTTCTGGCGTCCCCCGAAGACGTCAGCAGTCGTCGGCACCGCGCGTTCGTCCCGCCCGCCGGATGCGCTGTGACCGTGCTCGTGCTTGTTGTCGTCAGACACAATCCCTCCGGCAGTAATTCGTGTCGGTCAGTCGATATCGATCGATGGGGCGCATATTCTCAGCCGCCGGCGAGTTCCAGGAGGGAGCCGGTGGTGATCTCATCACCCTGCAACTCGGCCACGATGGCGCCCTTGGTCATGACATAGACCCGGTCGGCGACCTGGAAGGCCTCCTCGTAGTCCGAGGTCACCACCAGTACGCCGACACCGCTGGAAGCCAGATCGCGCAGGGCGCCGTAGATGTCCTCCCTGGCACCCACGTCAACGCCGCGGGTGGGTTCCACGAGCACCAGCACGTCGGACTGGTTCTCCAGCCAGCGAGCCAGCAGGACCTTCTGCTGGTTGCCGCCCGACAGGGTGCCCATGATCTGCTGAGGGTCGTTGCGGGAGCGGATCGAGAGCCTCCCGTGCCAGCGCCGGTAGGCCTCGGCCTCGGTGGCCTTGCGGATCCAGAACCCGTACTTGGCGAGACGCTGCCAGGAGGCCACTGCCACGTTCTCGGCAACCGGGCGAACCATGAACCCCCCTGCCGTCTTGCGCTCGGCCGGCAGGTAGCCGATGCCCGTGTTCACCGCACCGATGGGGCTCTCGGGCGCGTCCACGTCGCCGGCGCCAATCTGCAGCGCGCCACGGTCGATCGACCGCAGCCCGAACGCCGTCTCGGCCACCTCGCTGGCGCCCGACCCGAGCTTGCCGTAGAGAGCCACGACCTCGTGCGCCCCGACCTCCAGGCTCACGTCGTCGAAGTAATCCAGGGCGCCGGCACCGGACCACTGCAGCACAGGTGCGTCGTCCTCGCCGTTGCTGACCGGTTCGGGACGCCCCAACGCGCTGGCCCGCCGACCGATCATGGCCTCCACCATCATCCTGCGGTCCACCTCACTGGTCGGC
>JAPONU010000470.1 GCA_026713745.1 bacterium | reverse complement strand
CACCCGACATTCGGGTGCGGGACGAGTGATGCGAGTGGCGATGCGGCCGATGTCACTGCTCGAGAGCGGGGAGTCCACCGGGGAGGTCTCGCTCGGGCGCCTGCTGGACGGGGAGGCCTGCGCAGCGGGGCGCTCCGACGCGTCGCCGCAGGAGGTGATCGAGGCACTGTGCCGGGGCGGGTGGCCGCGACATCTCGACCATCCTGTCGCCCGGTGTCAGCTGTTGCTGAGGGCCTATCTGCAGGAAGTGGCGCGCACGGACATTCCTCAAATGGGCCGCACCCGGCACGAGCCCGCGGGCGTGCTCCGGCTGATGGCCTCGCTGAGCCGCAACATCGCCACCACGGCCGGTGCCACGACGCTGTCCGCCGACATCGCCGGTGACGGTGCCCCGTCGCGCAAGACCGTGGCCGACTATCTCGGCGCGCTGCGACGGGTGTTCGTCGTGGAGGACGTGCCTGCCTGGCCCACCCATCTGACGTCGAGGGCGACGCTACGCAGCGCGCCGAAGAGGCATCTCGTGGATCCGTCCCTGGCGGCGGCGTCGCTGCGCGCCCTTCCCGAACGGTTGTGGCGCCGACCGAGCACCCTCGGGCCGATGTTCGAATCCCTGGTGGTTCGGGACCTTCGCGTGTACGCCGAGGCGAACGACGCTGCCGTGTACCACTATCGGGACAGCAACGGCCACGAACTCGACGCCGTTGTCCAGAGTGGCGACGGGCGTTGGTTGGCGGTGGAAGTGAAACTGGGGGCCGGCGACCGGCTGGACGAAGCGGCGCGATCGCTTGTTCGGGCGTGCGAGCAGATCGACACGACCCGGGTGGGCGAGCCCGCCAAGAAACTCGTCATCACCCCATCCGGCTATGGCTACGAACGCCCCGACGGCGTGACCGTGCTCCCCCTGACGGCTCTGGGGCCTTGACCGGGCGCTTGGGGATCGGCGGGGTGTGGCGGTGCCGCACAAGCGGAGCAGAGCCCAGAGCATTGCAGAATGCTGATTCGGATTGTTGCAGAATGTTGGCCGCATGGCTTGCGAGATGTCGGTCCCAAGCGTTGCAGATGTGACCGGCGAGTCGTGCGCTCGCTGAATCGGCCATGCGGTTGTCCCGATCGGCGCCCTCGGGCCCTGACCGCCCGGCCCGCCCACGCGCCCAGAGGTGTCGGGCCGGCCCGCCGTCAGGGTGTGGTCGCGCGGGCGTCGCCGGGGCACTCGGCCGCTGCGGAGCGGGTTCAACGGCCCTGGTGGTCGGCTCGGCGCAGTCCCATCGAGCAGATGATCGACGGTTCTGTGGTTCCGGAACCCTCGGGTCGGACGCACAGCCGGTCGTCGCGCCAGAGTTCCACGAGGAGCGCTGCGACGTCGGCCGGGGATCGTTCCCGGATGGCGTTGGCGAAGCGTTGTGTGGCGGACTCGAGCAGGGGGCGTTCGTTGATGGCGTCGTGGGCTTCGTCAAGTTCGCTGCGTGTGAACAGCAGGTTGTCCTCGAAGTCGTCGCGGTGGTCGTAGATGAGCCGCCAGAGCTTGCCGCGGACTCCCCCGAGGGCGTCGCTGACTCTGCCCGGTTGGTGCCGTAGCGGGCCGCCGACGGCCGTCGCCACGAGGTCGTGGTGGTCGTCGAGGCGGAGCGCGGCCGGCTCGCCCGGTTCGCAT
>JAPONU010000469.1 GCA_026713745.1 bacterium | reverse complement strand
CGACGCGCCGGGCCTGTGCATCGACCCGGCGGCGGCCTACACCGCCGTCTTCGACACGACCCGGGGAACGGTGCGGGTGGCCCTGGCCGCCGCCAACGTGCCGGGCACGGTCAACAGCTTCGTGAACCTGGCCCGCTTCGGTTACTACGACCGCACCCTCATCCACCGCAGCGACCCCAGCATCGGCATCCTGCAGGGCGGCGCGCCGCACACCAACAGCGTCACGGATCCCGGACCGGGTTACACGCTGTGGGACGAGGGCTCGGGGTTCGACTACCGCCCGGGCCAACTCGTCATGGCCCGCCGCGAGTCGCCCAACAGCGCCGACGCGCAGTTCTTCTTCACCGTCACCGACGCCGCCGCGCTGCTCGACGCCGACGGCACCTCGGTGGTGTTCGGCGAGATCACCGCCGGCCTCGACGTGCTCACCGGAATCCTCGCTGCCCACCGCGACGAACCCGGCAACGACTTCGGCGGCGCCCCCGACCCCCCTGTGCTCATCCGCTCGGTCACCATCGAAACCCGCGACGGCGAACCGCCCGAGGGAACCGGCGAGACCGGCGGCGAACCGCCCGACGGCGGCGAGACCGACCCTGAGCCGCCCGCCACCGCGCCCAGCGCCGACGCCGGACCGCCCGGCGGGACCGGCGCGACCGGCGCTGAACCGCCCGCCACCGCGGTCGACGCCGACGCCGGACCGCCCGGCGGGACCGGCGCGACCGGCGCTGAACCGCCCGCCACCGCGGTCGACGCCGGCACCGGACCGCCCGGCGGGACCGGCGCGACCGGCGCCAAAGCACCCGGCGGGACCGGCGACGAGGAGGCGAACTAGTGGTCTGTCGCGGGCCCGGCCTCCCGTGGCACCCCCAAGGGGAGGTACGGCAAACAGGATGCCTTGCGGCCCGGCGTGACACGAGGACCAGGTGAAGCACAACGACGTGCGCGCCGGGGTGCCGCGACCAGGGCGCCTTGCGGCTTGGCGCGGCCCCACACGCCCCGCATCGTCGCACCGGACCTCCCCACGGCGCGGCCTGCCGGTGGCCGCTGTGCTGCTGGTGCTGGCCGCGAGTTGCAGCGGCACCACCGGCGGCGAACAGCGGGCCGGGGCCACCGGGGAGAACCGCCCGGCGGCCGAAGCGGTGGCCGGGAACCCCGCGACGGTTGGTACGACGCTTCCAGCGGAGGCGGGGAGCGGCAGTCCCGCCCCCCTTCCGGATCTTCCAGCCGCACCGGGCAGCGATTGTACGTTCGAGCACGCCATGACCACCATCGCAGGCTCCGTGTACCAGATAATCTTCAGCGGTCCCGACGGACCGGAGTTCGGCACGGCCTTCGCCGTCGGCGACGGCGACATCCTGACCGCGGCGCACCTCCTCGCCGGCCGCACCAGCGCCCGCCTGCGCAACGCCGTCGCCGACTTTCCCGCAACGGTGACCGCAACCGACCTCGACCGTGACCTGGCTCTCCTGCGAGCGGCGGGACCGGCGGGGCCGGCGAGCGAAGGTCTGCAGCTACGGGACAGCGCGGACATCCGGCCGGGAGAACCGGTCGCATCGGTGGGTTACCCGCTCTTCGAGGAATACCACCCCTCGATCGCGGGTGGGCTGGTCTCCCGATTCAGCGAGGATCGCGATCTCGGGATGCTCGTCCAGACCGACGCCCCGATCAACCGCGGCAACAGTGGTGGACCGCTCGTGGACCGGTGCGGTCGCGTCGTCGGGATCGTCGTCGAGAAATGGTTCGAGGAGGGCGTCGAGGGCATGGGTTGGGCCGTTGCCTCGAGTTCGCTCGAGACGGCGCTGGCCGATCTTCGCGACGAGCGCACCCCCGCGAGTCCGACAACCGCCTCGCTCTCCGCGAGCCCGCCCCCGCCGCCGGTAGCGACCACGTCGCCATCGATCGGACCGATGGCCTTCCTCGACGAAGTTGCAGTCGCCTGGCAGGACTTCCACGATCGGATCGAGGCCGCCGGCCGCGACCTCGGCTCGGGGGACATCGACGCCGCCACCCTGGAACAGATTCTGTGGCAACTCGCCGAAAGTGCCAACGACTACGGGAACGCCCTGGGTTCCGACGCCAACGACCTCAGCCGCTTCGGCCGCAGCTGCGACCTGGCGCGGCGCACCTACGCCCGCGCCCTGGGGTGGACGAGCCGCTTGGCGGGCTTCCGCGCCGCCCGGGTGCGCAGCCCCGGCGAGTACCGCTCCGAGGTGGTCGAGGCGATCAGGAAGTCCCACGCCATCGCCGGCGAGGCGGCCGAACACCGCGACGCATGCACCGGAGATCTCTGACGCCGTGGCGGCCACCGAAACAACACCGCGAACCGGTACGGCCGACACAGGCAGCAGATCGCGGGAGAGACTCGCCAATACAATCGTCCCTCCTTCGCACATCGTCGGCTGGTAGCTGCCGGCCGTTCGCACATCGTCGGCTGGTAGCTGCCGGCCGTTCGCACATCGTCGGCTGGTAGCTGCCGGCCGTGTAGGGGAGAGAGACTCGCCAGTACGATCGTCCCTCCTTCGCACGGCTTTTATGCTGGGGTGATGGCGGTTGTTGCGCCTGTCGGGGCGCCGACTCGGGTTGATGCGGAGGCTGCGGCCTCGGTGTTGATTGCTGCGGGCGTCGCCGAGGTGTTGCTGTTCGGGTCGGTGGCCCGCGGTGATGCCACCGCCGACAGTGACATCGACCTGGTGGCGATCTTCGCCGACGTGGACTACGCCGAGCGCCACGCGCGGCGGCGGGCGCTGGAGGCCGCGGCAACCGCGGCGGCCGGTGTTCCGGTGCAGGTCCATGTGACGGATCGCCCGGAGTGGCGCTGGCGCACCCGGCGGGTGTGTTCCTCGTTCGAGGCCTCCGTGGCCGCCGAGGCGGTGACCCTCGCCGACCGCGACGTGGGCGAGGTGCGACGGGACAAGGAGATCGGCTCGGCGAAGACGAACGACGAGGAGGCGCTCGATCGCCTCAACGATGCCTGCGGGCACTTCATCGCGTTGCGCTCCGCTCTGCGTCCGGACTCCGACGACACATGGATGGGCCGGCCGCTGTCGCCGGAGGAAGTCGTCGCTGCTGAACATGTGCGTATCCGGGGGTTGTGCGTGGCCGCGGCGGGCGCCATCGAATTGACGGTGAAGGCGTTGCGTGCCGACGCCGGCGGCGAAGGCCCCATCAATCACCACATCCGGCGCTTGCTGCCTCATGTCGGCGCCCATCGGGCCGCTGTGGAAACGGCCCTCGCTCCGGTGCGGGCGAACACATTTCCGCCTCCTTCCGACGATCCGGCCGCAGCGCTGCCGGATTTCAGCGATGTTGGGTTGCTGCGCCAGGCGGGCACCTACATTTCGGAGTTCCCGGGTGTGACCTCTGGCCGGTTGGCCGATCTGGCGCCGCGCTTGTGCCGGGCGGCGGTGGATGTCGCCGACGTGGCCGTTCGCCGGCTCGCCTCGCCATCAGCGCCGGCGCCGGCGAGGCTCTCGTCGTTCGCGACGTCAGCGGACCGTGTCCGCGAGTATCTCGACGTCTTCTCGGTACTCTCCGGCGAGCCGCACAGCGACGTCGGCCTCGACCTCTGACCGGCCTGGCCCTGAGGGGACGGTGGCGCGTTAGGCCGCCGTACGGCCACAGTACGCCCCGGGACCTCATGGATCGCTGCTCCCGGCCCCTGGGAACCTGGAGAAGACACACTGGCCCAGGTGCACAGACCCGGTGGGTACCGCTCCGAGGTGGTCGAGGCGATCCGGAAGTCCCGCGCCATCGCCGGCGAGGCGGCCGAATGTCAGGGCGGAGACTTCCGTGTCGGCGCGGTCAGCGCCGTCCGATCCGTGCCGGTTCACGCTGGAACCACACGCTGGGATCAGCGAGGTTGGGGTGTTCAACCCCTCGATGACTCTCCCACGCTGGCGGTACGGCCGACCCACACGCTGGGATCAGCGCCGTTGGGGTGTCCAACCCCTCGATGACTCTCCCACGCTGGCGGTACGGCCGACCCACACGCTGGGATCAGCGCCGTTGGG
>JAPONU010000468.1 GCA_026713745.1 bacterium | reverse complement strand
GTGACCGGCAAGGCCTCAGGCAGGTAGCGACACCACCTCGGCGTTGCCGACGTGGCTGTAACGACCGGGCGTGCAGGTGAGCACGATGACCTGGCACTCGCGACCGGCGGCGGCGATGGCGGCGCCCATGCGTGCGAGGCGGCCGGGGTCACTCCAGCCGAGGGCGTCGTCGAGGACCACGGGCGCGCCCCCGCCATCGGGGCTCACGCTGGCCGCGCACGCCAGCCGCGCCAGCACGCCGAGCTGCTCGCGGGCGCCGACACTGAGTTGCTCGATGTTCAGCGTGACACCGTTATGCGTGCGGCGCACGACCCGTAGATCGTCGTCCAGTTCCACCTCAAAGGTGGGTCCGAAGACGATCCGCCCGAACTGCTCTATGCGCTCTTTGAACGGTGCCAGGTAACGTCGGCGGCTCTCGGCTCGGCGCCGCTCGAACGTCTCGAACAGGAGTTGCGCCGCCCGCGCCCGCGCCTCGGTGCGCTCGTGGTCCCCTGAGAGGTGTTCAAGCCGGCGCTCGGCCTCGCCCAACTGCTCGTGCAGGCCGGCCTCGCCCTGATGATCCAGGCGAGCACGCAGGGCGGTCAGCGAGTCCTCGTTGCCGCGAAGTTCGGTTGCGGCACGGTTCGTGGCGGCGCGGGCATTCTCCAAGAGAGCGCTCAGCGACCGGGGATCAACCTCCGCCACCGCCGCCCGCGCCTGTTCGAGCGCACGTCCGGCGTCATCGGTCACCTGCTGTGCCAAAGCCAGGGCGCCGCTGAGGTCGGCGTCGCGTCGCTCCGCCCGCGCCGCGACGAGACTGCGTTCGGCATCCTGCACGGCTCCGCGGGCGCTGCTGATCTTCGCGGCCATGACGGCCTCGTCCTGTCGGGCCTTCGCGAACTCCTCCTTCGCCTCCTCGGCGGCGTCGCGGCACCGGGAGTGGCGCTCCTCCAGTTCGGCGAGCATCCGATCGGCCTCCGACACCAGGCGCTTGGACTCCTCGAAATCGGCGGGCAGGGGCGGATCGGCCGGGCGCTCGGCCACGTCGGCGTCGATTCGCCGCGAGAGACCCGCGATCTTCTGCGCCAGCACGTCGAGGGTCAGATCACCCAGATCCCGCTTGATGGCCGTGGCGGCCTCGGAGCGGTTGCGCTCGGTGTCCTTGCGCTGCTCGGCTGCCCGTCGCGCCTCGTCGAAGCTTGAGACGCCGCCCTCCGCGCAGAGTTGCCCAAGCCGGGCTTGGGCATCTTCCAATTCGGCAACCTTGTCCTTCGAGCCGCCGCCTGCCGTTACGTCAACCTGCACCACACCGGGCAGCGTGATCCGTGCATCGTCGCTGACGGAGCACTTGTGGTCGCCGCCCGCGGGCAGCTCGACCGTCTCACCGGAGACGCTCATCTCCAGATCGGTCAGGGCGGTCACGACGAGCGATGCCGCGGCGCTCGTGGCGGACGACTCGGCGCGCACCACCTCAAAATTCGCCGCCTCGATGCGCTCGAGCAGTTCGTCGTCCACCCGAACCGCCTCGAGGTGGGCCTCCGCCTCGGCGAGCGCCTGCTGAGCCTCGACCACCCGGTCGTGCCGCTCCCGGAGGTCCGCCACTTCAATCATCCGGCGGTGGTGCCCACAGTCCTCGTTGGCCCGCTGCTGCGCCAGCCTGGCCTCGGCAAGTTCTGCTGTCACCGACTCGTACGCCTCTGCGGCCTCGTCAGAACGCGCCGCAGCCGCCGTCAGCAACGGCGCGGACCGTGCCGCCTCGGCCTGGCGTTCCACCAACCCACTCCTCGCCCCGTCCAAACCGTCGACAAGTTCGTCACGGCGCCGGACGTCTTCGCGAATCCGGTCTCGTTCTGCCACGGCGGCCTTGTACTCCGCATCCAGCCTGGCAACATCGCTCTGGAGCCGCTCCAAGGCCTGCCACCGAACGCCGAGCGTCTGCTCCTCGCGCTCGGCGGCGCCGCGCACCTCCGCCAGCCGCGTACGGTCGGCCAGGCGCCGCTCGACCTCGGCGGCATCGGACTCGATGTCGGCGATCTGGCCCTCAAGTTGAGCCACGGTCACCCGAGCCTCGGCCACGCCGCGCTCGGCTTCCTTGCGGTCGGCCTTGGGTCGTCCTGCCCGGGTCCAGTACTTCTCCCGCTCGGTGCGGATTCGCCCCCAGAGGTCGTCCTCGCGGTCGCCGGCAGACTCGCCGGTGGCTGCGGCGTCGAGCGCCCTGCCCAACGACGGCACGTCGAAGCCCGGCAGAGCCACCTCGGTGCCCTGCTGGACCCGCAGCGCATCCCAGAGGTCTCTGTCGAGCGTCTCGTTCAGTATCTCCTCCACCCGCTCGTGCGCCTGGCGGCCGGTCAGCTGCTCGTGGCGTGGTGCTGTGACCTCCAGGCGGGTGTGAGGCTGCCGATGCCAGCGCTTGGAGTACACGAACCGGTGAGGGCCGGTGGTGATCTCCACCTCGACCTCGGGCCCGGCGTCGCGGTGAACAGGGCACACCTCAAGCACCTGCCCGGCCTTGGACGAGTCCGGGAACTTCACGTTGAGGATCATCCCCAGGGCCTCGGGGATGCTGGTCTTGCCAACCTCGTTGTCGCCTTCGATGATCGTGACGCCATCGTCGGTGAAGGTCACCTCGCTGTCAGCGACGCCGCGGTAGTTCCGCAGCCTGATCCGGTGGACCCTCATCGCCCGACCTCCGCCAGTCGATACAGCAGTCCCAGGGCCTCGCGGGCCGCCGCGGCCTGCTCACCCGAGCCCGCCAACTCTCGCAGGTCGCCGAGCGCCTCCCTCGCGAACCCCGAGAGCCCCAGGTCGTCCATGTCGGCTTCGTCGGGGACGACGACCAGGTCGCTGCGCCGCCGGTGGGTCTCGAGAGAGGCGAGCACGTCGGAGCAATGGTCCAGGAGGCCGCCGAGTCGCGCCTTCTGGGCGAGCGACAGCTGGCCCACCAGAGCCAGTCTGACGATGGCGCACTCCTTGTCCTCCAAGCCCTCGAGCCACTCAGCCAGGTGATTGATGTCCCGGTCGCCGGTCAGTTCCCAGTCACGACTCAGGAAACGCCACTTGCCGATCTCCTCAACCTGCAGCCGCACACCGGCCGCGTCGAGTTCGACGACGACGACGTTCCCAGAGTCCACCTCGTCGTAGTCAGTGGCCTCAGGCGCGCCCGCATACCAGATCCGCTCGCTGTTGCCGACCTCGGTCGTGGAGTGCCGGTCTCCCAGCGCCACGTAGTGGACCGTCCCGGCGGCGAGGCATTGCTCGAGGCCCTCAAGCGATATGAGCGCCGGATCGTTGGGATTCGGGGACATGGAGTCAAGCGCGCCGTGACCGGCAACGATGCGGACCAAGCCCGTGGGCTCGAGTTCGGTGCACGCCTCGGCCACCAGGTCAACAAGCGGACGCTTGGTGAACCAGGGCGCCGGGACCAACTCGACACCCGGCGACACCGCAACAGGATCGGGGGCCTCCAGTACGACCACGTTCGAGGGGCAATGCCGCGTGAAGGTGGGCGAGCGGTACACCGTAGAGGGATCGAGCGGGTCGTGGTTGCCGGGCAGCAGGTAGAAGGTGACCCCTGGAGTCGCCGCCATCGCATCCAGCGCCCGGACGACCACTTGGCGGCCCACCTGGTTGGATTCGAACACGTCGCCGCAGACCACGACGAACCCGCAGCCCTCGCGCTCTGCCAGCGCCCCAATGCGGCGTACTGCGTCGATGCGGGCCTCACTGAAGCGGGCCTGCGCCTCGCCGGCCAGGAAGTGCCTGGTCATGCCCAACTGCCAGTCGGCTGTGTGGAGGAATTTCACCATGCCCGAAGCATAGGAAGGGTGTGTGACACTCCCGGCAGGGCGGGGCTGCACTGCACAGGCCTCGGATGCGGACACTCAATGAGAAATGCGGATACCGAGTGTGTAATGCATGCATCGGATGTGGAGTGCGGACACCACATGCGGAATGCGGACAGTGAGTGCGGGTAGAGTATCGCCATGGCGGGGCACGGCAAGCAGCGCGGCAATCCGTTCTCGCCCGGGTTCGGGCGTTCGCCAGCGGCCCTGGTTGGGCGCGACGGAATCCTCGAGGACGTTGCCTCTCAACTCGCGGCCGTCGCGAGCGGGCACCGCCTGTGTTCGATCCTGGTGGGTGTTCGGGGCTCGGGCAAGACCTCGCTGCTGAACGCCGCGGAGGACATGGCCCATGAGTCCGGGTGGATGGTGCTCGCCGTGGACGCCACAACGAGCGGACTGTCGCAACGCATCGCCCGAGCGGCGGCTGCGACCACCGAAGCCCACGAGGGATCGACCGTTCGAGGCGATGATGCTCAGCGATCCCGACGGAGGATCAACAGCTTGCGGCTGCCACCGGGCATCGCCCTCGGATGGGAGTTCACCGAGGAGCAGATGGAGGGCGACACGCGACACCTGCTGCGCCGCTTGGCGGGGGCGGCCGCGGACCGGGGCGGGGGCCTGCTCATCACCCTGGACGAGTTGCACTCGGGCGAGCGGGACGAGGTGAGGAGGTTCGCCGGCGACTTCCAGCACGTTGCGGAACGGGAGGGGCTGCCCGTCGGGTTGCTGGGCGCGGCGCTACCGGAGATCCAGTACACCGTGCTGGAGGATCGGAAGCTGACGTTCTTCCACCGAGCGCAGCTCCATCGGTTGCGGCCCCTGACCGATGAGCAGTCCTTCCTGTGTCTCCGAACCACGGCGGCCTCCGCGGGAGGCGAGTTCGCTGCCGATGCACTCCATCTGGCCGCCACCGCCGTCAACGGTTCCCCGTATCACCTGCAGCTGCTCGGCCGGTCGGCCTGGGAGGCGGCGGGCGCGCCGGGACAGCCGATGGACAACGAGGCGTGCAGGCTGGCGATAAGGCGAGCAGGAGACGGATTCCGGCGGAGCATCAGCGCTCCTGCCTGGCACCAACTGTCCGACGCGGAGCAGGAGTACTTGCACGCGGTGGCGCGCCTGTACCCGTCGGCCACGCGCCGGGCACTTGCCGGAACCATCGACGCACCGTCCAAGTGGCTCGCGCGGACCGAGCGACGGCTGACCATCTCGGGCTACGTTCGGATGACAGATCAGGGTTCGCTCGAACTGGCCGAGTTGATGCAGCGCCGGGACGTCCTGGACTTCTCCGAGCCGGAATTGGGATATCGACGTACCGACGACGGACCCGGCGCCGCGCCGTCCCCCGCAGCGCCCTCCCGGCAGGTGTGCGGCGAGTGGATGCCGGTGGCGAGAGCTCGCTGCGCCCTCGGCCGCGGCCACAAGGGAGGCCACAGGACTCGCCGCTGACGGGTGCGACGACCGGCCTTGCAGGCGGCGACGGGGAAGCGCGGCGGATGCATGGCGGCTGGAGGTGTTGTCGCGGCCCGGCGGCTTTCTGTCGGCGGGAACCCGACGCGGGGGCCGGGATCGAGCCGGGGCTAGCCGGCCGGCACGACGGTGGCGGTGCCGGCGACGATGGAGAATGGCCTGCCGACCAGCAGGAGACTCGACTCTGACGCACGGGGCTGACATGGCCAGCGATCTGACCCCCACCGGTCGATGTTGACCACAATGGTCCGGACTCTCGGCGTGCTTTCGCGTCCCAGCAGTCAGATGGCGCAGTGCAGACGAAATCGCGATGCCAATAGGCGCCTGATCGACAGCCTCAACGGTAACTTTCGATTCAATACTCGAATATATGTTTGACTCTGTCACAGGGGTTGTGTAGGGTACGGGTACCGGTCACTGACCCTTGCTCTGGCGGGGGTCGGGCTTCCCCAACCGGCTTGTCGGCCCCGCCGACCCGAATCCGACGGCGATGCGTTCCCCGAGGGAGCCACCGATGACCGAACCCACCCTCTTCTCCGACCCGACACTCCCGGCGCCGGGGCCCGGCGCGGCCGACCCGACCGCCGGGCGCGGGTCGAACCTCCGGGAAACGTCGGCGTCGCCCGCCACATCCTCCCCCGCCGGCAAGCCCGGCCACGGCGGGATCTCCCGCCAGCGCCCGAGTGACCAGCGGGAGACGTCGGCGGCACCCACCGACTCCTCCCCCGCCGGCGAGTCCGGCCGCGGCGGTGCCTCTTCGGATCAGTTGTTGGGGTTGTTGGATGGCCTGGTTGTGGGCCTGGGATCTCTGGGCGGTGGGCGCTTGGAGGAGTGTCTGCGCCTGGTGGGGCGGTGTGAGGCCCGCCTTGCGGCGGTGAAGGCCGACAAGGTCGCCGAGTTGGCTCAGTGGCGCGGCGAGGCGCACGCCGCGGCGGTGCTGCGCGGCGACTTGAAGCAGTCCCGGGGCGGCGCCAAGCGGGAGGTGCAGTTCGCCGGGCGGCTCGCCGACCTGCCCGGCACAGCCGAGGCGCTGGCAGAGGGCGCCATCACGCCCCAGCACGCCCGGGCGATCGCCGACGCCGCGGCGCACACGCCTGTCGACGAGGCGGAGTTGCTGGACGCCGCGGAGACCGAACCGGCCGACACCTTCGGGCGCACGGTGCGTGATCACGTCAACGGGAAATCAGCCGGCGAGGACCTCGAGGAGCGGCGGCGCCGCCAGCGCGCCCGCCGCGAGGCCACCATCAAGCAGGAGTCCGACGGCATGTACAAGCTGTTCGGCACCTTCGACCCCCTCGCCGGCGCCCGCATCGAGACCGCGCTCGCGGCGATAGCCAAGAACCTCTGGCACAACGAAGACCCCAACAACCGCGCCACACCCGCCCAGCGCTACGCCGACGCCCTCGAAGCACTCATCACCCGCCACAGCAACCGCAGCGGCGACGGCGACGGATCCGGGACCGGCGACGCTCAGCGCGCGACCCTGCTGGTCATCGCCGACTACGACACCGTCGCGGGCCAACTCGCCAACGCCCGCCTCGTCGACGACACGCCCCTGGCGCCCAGCGAACTCCTCCAGATCGCCCTGGAAGCTGACATCCTGCCTGCCCTGTTCGACACCAAGAGCCAACCCCTGTGGCTGGGCCACAAGTACCGCACCGCCAGCTTCGCTCAGCGCATCGCCCTCGCCGTTCGCGACAAGGGCTGCGCCGTCTGCGGCGCCGCCAACAGCTTCTGCCAAGCCCACCACGAGAACTACTGGGAAGACGGCGGCCCCACCGACATCGACAACCTCTGCCTGCTCTGCAGCGACTGCCACAAACAGGTCCACGAACACGGCGCCCTACTCACCCGCGGCCCCGACGGAGAATGCAGCCTCGAACCCCCACCCAACGGTCCACCCGCCACGAAGAGTCAGAACGGCGCGGCCCGCAACAACAACGCCCGACACAAGAAAGGCAGCCCCGCCAACCGCAACGGCAAAGAGACCGACACCGGTCAAGCCGTCAACCGACCCCTCCGATGCTGAGACACTCAGCTACGCCCGAATTGGCCCGAGAGCGCGGACATCCGGCCTCCTCAGAACCATCGACCATCTCAATACCTCCAGATACCGCGCGAGGGGTCGATATATCGCGCGAGGGGTCGATGTCGACGCCCACTCCACGGGGCCCCGGCGCCACCGAAAGCACCCCCCAGACAGTGGGGTCGATGCCGGTGCCCACTCCGGGGTCCCCGTGGCGCCACCGAAGGCACGGCCCGGACAGTGGACTTGATGCCGGTGCCTACTCCGGGGTCTCCGTGGCGCCACCGGAGGCACCGCCCCGGCAACCGCAGAACGGATTGCGTCCGTTACCGGAATCTCGTGCAGGTGGGTAGCGAAACGGGTCAGGAGCTAGTCGGGTAGCAGGACGGTGGCTGTGCCGGCGAGGACGGCCTCGGTGCCGTTGCGGGCCAGCCAGACGTCGCAGTCCACGAGTCGGCCGTCGGGATCCCGGTGCACGGCGGTGACCTTGCCGCCGGCCACGAGACGGTCCTCGGCGAAGACGTTGCCCAGGAAGCGCACCTTCAGGCGGCGGAAGTTGGCGGGGCCGCCGGCCCAGTCGGTCAGCATGTCGATCACGTAGCCCATGTTGTTGGGCCCCTGGTTGACGGGTCGGTCCCCCAGGCCCAGCCGGCGCACGTCGTCGGCGTCCCAGTGAATCGTGTTGGGATCACCCAGTAGCGCCGCCATGGTCTTCATCTTCTCGGCGCTGACCGACTCGATGATCCGCTGGGGAAGCTCGTCTCCCACCTGCACGCAACCGGGCTCGGCCTGCTCGGCGCTCACGGCTGCCTCGGGAAGACGAACGAGTTGGTGCAGACGCCGGCCACTTCGCCGCCGGGCGCCACCACCTCCAGGCGGAACGTCAGCAGGTCGAACGTGCCGATGGCGCCGCCCTGCTTGCGCTTCACGTCGGTGAACTCGCCGCGAACGGCGTATGTCACGCCGGTGCGCAGAGGC
>JAPONU010000467.1 GCA_026713745.1 bacterium | reverse complement strand
TTCGTGGGTGACGTGGCGGTCACCGCAGGGGTAATCGCATCGGTTCATGCCGCCGGCGGCAACGGCGACCGCGTGACCGCCGCCCGTCGGGTTGTCGACGCCGAGGGGCACCTGGTGCTGCCCGGCTGGGTGGACATACACACCCATTACGACGGGCAGGCCACCTGGGATCCCGAGATGACGCCGTCGTCGTGGCACGGGGTCACGACCGCGGTCTTCGGCAACTGCGGTGTGGGTTTCGCTCCGGTGGCCCCCGGTAACGAGGGCTACCTCATCAACCTCATGGAGGGCGTCGAGGACATCCCGGGCTCGGTACTGGCCGAGGGCATCGACTTCTGCTGGGAGTCCTATCCCGAGTACCTCGACGAGTTGGAGGCCATGCCGCGGGTGATGGACGTCGCCGCGCAACTGGCGCACGGGGCGCTGCGGTTCTACGTCATGGGCGAGCGCGGTGCCGACCACGCCGAAGTGCCCACTGACGGCGAGTTGGACAGGATCGAGGCACTGACGGCGGAGGCGTTGCGGGCCGGCGCGCTCGGAGTCACCACGTCCCGCACCACCAAGCACCGGGCGGCCGACGGCCGGCTGACGCCGTCGCTCTCAGCGGGGGATCCGGAGCTGGCGGCGCTGGCGCGCGGCATGCGCGCCGCCGGTGCGGGCGTGCTGCAGGTGAACTCGGACTTCGGTACCGGCGAGTTCGACCTGCTGCGCGACGCTGCTGAGCTGTCGGGCCGGCCGCTCTCGGCACTGATCGTGCAGATGGATGCCTGGCCCGAGCGCTGGCGGGAGACGCTGGCGAGCATCGGTGCCGCGAACGCCGACGGCATCGCCGCCAACGGGCAGGTGGGCTGCCGCCCCATCGGGGTGCTGCTGGGCCTCGAGGCCACGGTCAACCCGTTCGGCGGCCATCCCGCCTACCGCCGCGTGGCACACCTGCCCACGCCCGAGCGGGCCGCGCTGCTACGCCACGACCGGGCGCTGCGGCGGGAGCTGATCGAGGATCGCCCGGACAACGGTTACACCCGCTGGATCGACTACGCCCTGGGGCGCACCTACGAGTTCGGCGACAACCTGGACTACGAGCCGCACCCCGACACGTCGGTGGCGTCCCGGGCCGCCACCGACGGCATCTGCCGCTGGGAACTGGCGCTCGACCTCCTCGCGGCCGGCGACGGTGACAACCTGCTGCTGTACACGTTCGAGAACTACAGCGGCGGCAGCCTCGACGATGTCGCGGAGATGCTGGCCGACCCGCACACCATCTGCGGCATCGGCGACGCCGGCGCACACGTCGGCACGATCTGCGACGCCGCCTATCCCACGTTCCTGCTGACACACTGGGCCCGCGACCGCAGCCGCGGCCGGCGCTTCCCGCTGGAGTTCCTCGTCAACAAGCAGACCCGGCGCACCGCTCTGGCGTACGGCCTCGCCGACCGGGGCATGCTGGCGCCGGGCCTCAAGGCCGACATAAACGTCGTGGATTTCGACAGCTTGGGCCTCACCCGACCGCGGGTGGTGCACGACCTCCCCGCCGGCGGCAAGCGGCTGGAGCAGCGCTCAGTCGGCTATCGCCACACCTTCGTGTCCGGTATCGAGGTGGCCACCGACGGCGAGTTCACCGGCGAGCGTCCCGGCCGGCTCATCCGCGGCGCCAGACCGCAACGGTGAACGTCCCTTGGCGCGCCGGGCGAAGGGCACCTCAGGGGATGACCGTGAAGGCGCGGCGGCGACCGGGTCCGAACCGGTACACGCGGAAGTCGCGGTCCAGAGAGACGGCCTCCAGAATGCCCAGCCGCTCCATCTGTGCCCAACTCGTCCGGTCGGACAGCGAGAAGTCCTGATCGGCGAACGCCACACCGATCGCCGCCGCAACTTCGAGATCCGCCAACCCGGACACCTCGATGCGAGCGATACCGCTGCGAATGGCACCGACGAGCGTCTCCGCCTCCCTGAAGCCATGCCGATGACGCATGACCGCCCACGTCTCGTGCAGCACATGGTCGCCTGCGACGAGCCGGCCGCGGCGCTCGCGCAGCGTCTCGGTGACCCGCTCGTGGGAGATCTCCGAAGAGTCGGCCAGTGACACCCAGGCAGAGGTATCGACGTACGAGTAGTCCAAGTCCTAGCGGGCCCGGTCGACGAGTTGTGCATGGCGCGCCTCGGCGATGACTCGCTTGCCGTCACGGGCCATGTCGAACGGCGGCCCGGCAACCATTCCACAGATCTCCTCGATGCCGGCCTGCGGTTCCGGTGCGCTGAGCTCCCTGTCGAGGAGACGCCGGATGAACTCCGCGAAGCTGATGCCGAGATCCGCGGCCCGCTGCTTCGCGCGGGCATGCACGTGGTCCGGCAACGTGATGACGGCTCGCATGGAATGATATCATAGCATCACCTGGGGTTACCGCCGCACAATCGCTCCCCGCCACGCGGGAACAGGGGGCACGGGCACACTGGGTCCAAAGTCCCGCGGCACGCCGCTGAGCCTCCGGGGAACGCCATCACGCGTCGCGGCGAGTGGTCCGCCGACACCGCCGGACCCGATGGGTCACGACCACTGCGCGTCGTTGGATCGCACGGTCTCACCGGTTGCGGGGTCCTCCACGATCACGTACACGGCGTGATCGGGCACTCCCCAGATGCAGTACTCCGAGACCGTCCTGGACGTGCTGTAGCTCAACCAGTCGTCGTGGCCCCAGCCGGCACTGGGGACTGCGTAATGCCAGCAATGCACGGCGTAGCCGCCCGGCTCGAAGTCGACGAGCTCGACGCGCAGGAAGTAGCAGTTGGCGCTGGTGCAGCCGGAGTCGACGCCCTGGGCGTCGCGGCCCTTCGCCAACCGGACGCTCGGTGACGTCGCGGGTGGCTCGGCGACCGGATCGGTGACGGTGGCGGCGGCCGCTCTCCAGGCACCGCAGCCGTGCGAGTTGCAGGCCCGCACCTCGAACGTGTAGCGGCCGGGATCGATGCCGGTCCACGTGTGGGACGTCACCGATCCGTCGAAGCTGCCCGTGACGTTGCCCCGGAATTCCCAGTTGGTGATCGGGGCACCGTTGGACTCGGCCGACCAGCGCGCCGAGAGTCGGTTCTCGGCCCCGGTAGCGATCACCGTCGTCGGTCCGGGCGGCTCCGGCGGTGGCGCGGCGGGATAGCCGGCGAAGTACTGCGTGACGGTATAGCGGCCCCTGCCGACGGCAATCCCCACCCCCAGGTGGGTAATAGCCGGGTCGATCATGTTGGCGTAGTGACCCGGACTTGCGACCAGGCCCTCGAACGATTCCTGCACGGCGTCACGAAGCGAAATGACACCGGGGATGGTGCTGACGTTCTCCGCGACCCGGGTCCAACCGGGCGGATACTGCGCGGCGAAGTCCGGGTTGTGGTAGTGGTCCTGCTCGGCGACGAGCGTCGCGGACCAGCGTCGCGCCACCGCGGCGACTTCACTGTGGCGGATGAGCGCATCCAGCCCCAGACGCTGGCGCAGACCGTTCACGAGTTCGAGCATCCGGGCCTCGGCCGCGGCGATGTCTGCCTCCCCCGGCGCCGGCCCGGCCACGATCACGGTGGCGTAGGTCCGCCCTCCCCGGGAGGCGGCGCCGACGCCGAGATGGGTGCACAACTCGCAGCGCAGCGCCTCGTACCCGTCCTCGTCGAGCAGGGACTCGCTCA
>JAPONU010000466.1 GCA_026713745.1 bacterium | reverse complement strand
GCGGTGCACCTGTTCGAGAGGGAATGCTCGCTGCAGCGCAAGCGCCAGAAGCTGATCGAGGAGGCCCCGGCGCCGAACCTCAGCGATGCGGTTCGTGCCGGCCTCTACGAGGCTGCGGTGACCCTTGCCGCAGCGGTCTGCTACGACGGCGCCGGCACCGTGGAGTTCCTCGTCGACCGTGCGACCGACGAGTTCTTCTTCATCGAGATGAACACGCGGATCCAGGTGGAGCACCCGGTGACCGAAATGATCTGCGGCGTTGATCTCGTTCGCGAGCAAATCCGCCGTGCGGGCGGCCTTCCGGTGTCGTTCTGCCAGACCGACGTGCGGTCACGAGGTGCGGCCATCGAGATGCGCATCAACGCCGAGGATCCGGCGAGAGGGTTCATGCCCTGCCCGGGAACGATCAGCGACATGGATCTGCCGGCGGGACCGGGGGTGCGCACATCGACGCCGATGCGTCCCGGCAGCACCGTGCCGCCTTTCTACGATTCCCTCATCGCCAAGATCATCGTGTGGGACGTTGACCGGCCGGCCGCGCTGGCTCGCGCCCGCCGGGCGATGCGCGAACTGCGGATCGACGGCATCGAGACGACGGCCCCGCTGATCCGCGACCTACTGTCAACGCCCGAGGTGGTCGGAGGCGACTACGACACGGGCTTCGTCGAGCGCTGGCACCGAACGTGAAAGGGGACCGACGGTGAGCAACGGCCAGTCCACGACCCGGCACAGCTTCGGCGGCGACGACCACATCTACGTCGAACTCGACGAGGAGATGAACCTCGCCGCCAATTTCAAGGTGATGGCCATCACTTCCACACTCGGCGACCGCGGGATCGACGGCATTATCGACATCTGCCCGGCCAATGCGTCGTACCAGGTTCGCTTCGACCCCGACCGGGTCGAGCCCACGGACCTCCTCGACGAACTCGGATCGATCGAGGCGGAGGTCGGCGATGGCACCGGCTTCGATCTGCAAACGACCATCGTCGAGGTACCGGTCCTCTACAACGACCCGTGGACCCGTGAGACGCTCATGCGGTTCCGCTCGCACCATCAGACCCCCGACGGCACCGACCTGGAGTACGCCGCCCGGATCAACGACTTCGACTCGGTGGAGGCGTTCATCGCCGCCCACTCGGGCTCACCGTGGTTCACCTCGATGGTCGGTTTCGTTGCCGGGCTGCCGTTCCTGTTCCAGATGGTCCCGCGTGAGCGCCAACTGGAGGTGCCGAAGTACCTCACGCCGCGGACCGACACCCCCCGCCAAACCATCGGCCACGGCGGTTGCTTCGGTTGCATCTACTCCGTGCGCGGCGCGGGCGGCTACCAGATGTTCGGCATCACGCCCGCCCCCATCTACGACCCCACGCAGACACATCCCGACTTCGAAGACTTCCTGGTGTTCTTCAAACCGGGGACCATCGCGAAGTTCGAGCCCATCGACCGGGAGGCCTACGACGAGTTGACGGCGCAGGTGGACGCCCGCCGCTTCCGCTTCAAACAGGTGCCCGTGGAGTTCTCGCTGGGCCGTTTCCTGGCAGACCCCGACGGTTACAACCGCGGACTGATGGAGGTCCTCCATGGGAGTTAGCGTTCTGAAGCCCGGCCTCGCCACGACCGTCCAGGACACGGGCCGGCCCGGCTACTACAACGTCGGCATCCCGCCGTCGGGATCGCTGGACCAGTACTCGTCGCTGGCGGCAAACATGCTGGTGGGCAACCGCGACGACGCTGCAGTTCTGGAATGCACCTACATGGGACCCGAGCTGCGTTTCGACCAGCAGGCGATCGTGGCGGCCACGGGAGCCGACCTGCCACCCCGTCTCAACGGCGAACCCCGCCCGTCCTGGCAGAGCTTCGGCGTGGCGGCGGGCGACGTGTTGTCGTTCGACTTCCTGCGCGCGGGGGCGCGTGCCTACCTCGCGGTCAGCGGGGGCTTCGACGTGCCGGTGGTGCTCGGCAGCCGGTCCACCTACGCACTCGGGGCGCTGGGCGGGCACCAGGGCCGCGCGCTCGTGGCCGGCGACGAGTTGCCGATCGGCGAGACCGAGGGTGTCGCGCCGGGCCGATCAGCGCCCGAGGCGCTGCGCAGCGCCCATCGGAAGCATCGTGAGATCAGGGTGATGATGGGCCTCTACGACCACCGCCTCACAGACGAGAGCCGCAGGTCGTTCCTCGACAGCGAGTGGCGCCTCACCGGGGTCGCCGACCGGACCGGGTTCCGCTACCGCGGCGCCGAACTGGAATTCCGC
>JAPONU010000465.1 GCA_026713745.1 bacterium | reverse complement strand
CCTGCCCGCCCTGTTCGACACCGACGGCCAGCCGCTGTGGTTGGGTCGCGCCGTGCGCGACGCCACCGACGCGCAGCGCATCGCCCTCGCGGTGCGCGACAAGGGCTGCGTCGGCTGCGGCGCCCCCAACAGCTACTGCGAACCCCATCACATCTGCAACTGGAAGGACGGCGGCCCCACCGACCTGGACAATCTCTGTTTGCTGTGCGGGCATTGCCACCACAAGGAGATCCACTCCAAACGCGGCGCCGAGATCACCCGCGGACCCCGCGGGAAACTCACCATGCAATACCCCGACCGCAAACCCCAACACATACCCCTCCGACGCTGAACACCACAGGTGGCTGGCTGCGGTCGAGGGGGCTGCGCCGCGAGCGTGGGCGGGTGCCTCTGCGTTGTTGACCACCGTAGGTGGCTGGCTGCGGTCGAGGGGGGCTGCGCGGCCGCGAATCCGGGTAGGTGTTCCTGCGTTGTTGAACCCCCCACCCCCGCCGGCCTCGGCGAGTTCGGCATCTCCCCGCATTGGACCCAACCCGGACCTGAGCAACACACCCCGACCCGGCACACACTCACAGCAAGTGCCTCCCGATCCGGACCGGCGGACGCACACCACCCCGGCCTTCGTCGAGCGGGGTCGAAGTGCGCAGGATTGTTGAGCCGAATCAACTCAGAGTGGCAGGTCCACTCGGACCGATGTTGTTGAGCGACCGCCGAAGTCGACCGGTGCTGCGGAGTTCTCCGGCGGGGCTCGATGAGTAAGCACGGTGATGAGCGAGCACGGTGTCGAGCGAGCACGGTGTCGAGCGAGCACGGTGTCGAGAGTGTCCGTGTCGACTTCGCCGGGCAAAACCGCCACCCCATCGGGGCTGCGATAGCCCGTCGAACGCACCAACCCGTAGCTGTCGAACTACGGCCAAACCCGCCGCAACACCGACCGGCGCCCCCAGCACCGACCCGCCCAACTCGCCCTCGCCATCACCCCGTTGATCCGCGCCAAACCCATCGACCGGCGCGACCGCTGGGACCCCACGTACCCGCGCACGCTCCAAAAGGACCGCCGGGCTCAGTCGCCGTTCAGCGGGAAGCTCAGTTGCTCGCTCAACGGCACCGTGACCGACGCGCACCCCTGCTACGGGGCTCAGTCGCCGTTCAGCGGGAAGCTCAGCTGCTCGTGTCCGGGGTCGGCGGCGCGCCCGTCCAGCGGGACGTAGCCCGGCACCTCGTCGTGGCGGGTGTCCAGGTAGATCTTCGCCTCCGGGGGGCCGCAGAACGGCCGGTGACTCCAGCGGATCTCCACATGTCCGCGCACCTCGCCCCGCTCCCCGCCGGCGCGCTCCCGGTAGCGGGCCGTCCAGTTCACCCGTGGCTGGCCGCGCCCGTCGGGTTCGACCCGCAACGACCTGAACTCGAAGGCCTGCCGCCACTCCCACGGCGTCATCACCCGCAGCCGCATCGTCCGCCGACGGTCGATGCCCAGGATGTAGTAGGTCGAGGAGTAGATGCGCAGCAGCCGCCACAGCACGCGCTCCTGCTGCGCCGGCTCCCGCAGCGCCTCCTGCCAGCGTTCGGCCGAGACCGTGCTGACGGCGTCGATGAGGGCGTCGTACGGCTTGCGCAGCTCGCCGGGCATCCCGCGCCCGCCGTGGGTCCGGAAGGCGGTCCGGAGCCGTGCCCGCTGGGTGGAGTCCAGCCAGCCGGGTGTGTCGGGCATGCCGTCGAGGCCGAGCAGCTTCAGGGCGCCGCGATACAGCGCCAGGTGCTGGCGAGGCGCCAACTCGGCGAACCAGTCGGGGTGTCTGGCCTGCGAGGACGGGGCCAGGATCTCCTCGAACAGCCGCGCCGGGGCGGTGTTGTGCAGGATCTGCGAGAGGTACTTGCAACTGATCATGTAGACCCGGTCGACGAGCAGGTCGGCGGGAATGGCTTGATCGCCGGGGATCCGCCTGTCGCCGCTCCACTCGATCAGCCGAGGTGTCCGCCCGTCCAGGCCCGCCGGATGGCCGGCGAAGAACGCCCCGTTGGCGAACGCTGCGAGGGCGATGCGCGCATGCTTGCCGGCGGCCAGGATCCGCTCGAGCCGCTCCCAGGACTCGCCCTCGATGTCCAGGTTGCCGGGACGCCCGGCCAACGCCTCCCGCAGCGAACCGGCCCCGGTGACCCCCAGCGCGGTGGCCAACTCGGTGATGGTCGTCCGGTCGTCAGGCACCTGTCTCTTCGAACAGTGGCGTGAATTGGAGCTCGAATTCGATGGGCCGGTCGTCGGGTGCGGATCCCCAGACCGGCTCGTCGGGGTAGCAGTCCACAACGTGGTCGGTGGCGCTCATCCAAGCGACGACGGCGTCCGCCCAACGGCGTTCCAGGAGTGCGCTACGAATCTCGCCGACACTCGAGCCCAGCTCGCGCGGCGATGTCCTTGCAATCACGTGCAGGGCGATGGCCTGACCGACGCTCTCCTCGTCCTCCGCGATCAGGATCCTGCCGGGATCGCCGCGTTGATAGATCTGCGCGTACACCACCCGAGGGCGTTCCCGCTGCCAGTCGATCAGGTCACTCATCGCTGCGGGATTGGCCTCCGGCGAGGGCGGCGAGCCGCGGGATGCCGCCCGGCTCGCCGAGGTCGATGACGTCGGTGATCGGCCGGCCGCGACCGGTCACCGCCTCGAGCGCTTCGTGACCGGCGGTTTCCGCCGCCGGCCGGCCGGTGGTGAGGACGACGAGAGGAGCTGGATCGGTGAGGTGCAGCACTGTCGCCTTCCCGATGGCCCTCCAGAGCGACTCGTTCGTTCTCAATCCGGGTTGGGAGACTTGCGTGAATCCCCCCGACAGGTCGAAGCGCCACACCTTTCCTGCGAGACCGCGTGCTGTGAAACTAATTTTAATTCCATCACAACAATGTACGTCTCTCTTGATATCGCCGAAACCTGCCTCGCGGATCAGGAGACGGGCGATCTGGCTTGCGCTTCGGCCCTCTCGCAATGCGCGGACCTGCAAGTCCTCGATGCCGGAATGATCCCTGTTGGGCACCGGGGGGACCGAGACGTCCCAGCGGCGCGAGCCGTTGTGTGCCCCATTGGAGGCCAGTTCGGCATCGATACGCCGCCGAGCCAGGTCGACGTAGCCGGCGTCGGCGTCGAAGCCGACGTAGTGACGGCCGGTCCGCACTGCGGCGACAGCCGTCGTGCCCGCGCCCACGAACGGATCCAGAACGAGATCGTGCCGGTACGTGTAGAGGTCGATCAGCCGCTGCGGCAACTCGACCGGGAAGGGTGCGGGATGCCCGACACGGGTGGCGGACGCCGCGCGAATCTCCCACACGTCGGTCGTCGCTTCCATGAACTCGTCGGCGGTGGCGGAGCCCACCGCGGGCAGGTTGGCCGCCGCTCGCGCGGACGCACGTCGTGCTCGGTCGAAGCGGCCCTTGGAGGCGATCACCACCCGCTCGGTGAGATCCCGCAGGACCGGAGCGCCCGGTCGCTGGAACGAGCCCCAGGCGCAGCTGCCACCCGCGCCGCGCGCCTTCTGCCAGATGATCTCGCCACGCAGCAGGAGCTTCAGGCGGTTCTGCAGGATGTCGATCACGTCGGCGGACAGTGACCGGTACGGCCTGCGGCCCAGGTTGGCGACGTTCACCGCGATCCGTCCGCCCGGCTCCAGCTTGCGGACGCATTCGGCGAAGACGTCGTGCAGCATGTCCAGGTAGTCGATGTAGCCGGCGGGAATGTGACCCTCGCCGATCGCCTCCTCGTACTCCTTGCCGGCGTAGTACGGGGGCGACGTGACGACGAGCGCCACCGACGAGTCCGCTATTTCGCCGTAGCGGTCCATGTCGCGGGAGTCACCCACCCAGATCCGGTCGACGCAAATGGGCCGGACCACCTCGGAGTCCTCGCTGATCTCCGGCACAGGGAAGCGGCTGTAGAAGGCTGAGGAGTCGTGGGCCTCACGCCGTCCCACCCCGAAGTTGGACGTGGCGGTACTCTCACGCCGCCGTTCTGGTCTGCTCACGCCGCCTCCGAAACAGTCCCGAAGTGCTGGTCAACCGTGGCGAACTGCGGAAAACCTCCCGGTCAACACCTGTGTGCAACCTACACGAGCAGTGTGACAGTCTTGGGGAATCCGAGGGGACAACGGCACGGTCGGCGGTGGATTTCGCAGGGCCGGCGGAGGTGACCGATGAGTGAGATTCGACTGGTCCTGTGCGGCGTTGGCAGCGTCGGGCGGAACGTCGCCCGCTTGGTCCTTTCGCGGCAGGGCGGGGACGTGGTGGCGGCCTACAGCCGCAATCCCGCCCTGCGCGGATCCGACATCGGCGAACTGGCCGGCGGGGAGCCCGTCGGCGTGACGGTGACCGACCGGGAGACGGCTCTCGCCACTCCCGCCGACGTGCTGCTGATCGCCACCACCTCGTTCATCGCCGAGGTGGCCGACGACATCGCCGCGGGAGTGGACGCCGGGCTGAACGTCATGTGCACCGCCGAGGAGATGGGCTACGCCTGGGCCATCGACCCCGGCTTCTCCGCCGACATCGACGCCGCCGCCCGGCAGGCCGGCGTCACCGTCATGGGCGCCGGCGCCAACCCCGGCTACATCTACGAGGTGCTGGGCTTGGCGCTGACCTCCGCCGCCGCTCGGGTCGACCGCATCGAGGTGCGGCGGGTGGTCGACCTCTCGCGCTTCAGCGGCACCGTGCAGCGGCGCCTGGGGTTGGGCTTCGAGCCCGACGACCACGCCGCCGGGGTGGCGGCCGGCCGCATCTACGGCCACATCGGCTACCCCCACACCATGCGCACCTTCGCCCGACGCTTCGGCCGGACAGTGGAGCGCTTCACCGAGACCATCGACCCGATTCCGGCGCCGGGAGCCATCGACAGCGTGGCGGTGCCCATCGGGCCGGGTCAGTCGGCCGGCTTCGAGCAGGTCACCTCGGGCTATACCGACGACGGCGACGAGCCGTGGTTCCGGGCCACATTCCTCGGCCACGTGGACCTGGCCTCCATCGGCCTGGCCCCCGAGGACTCCTACAACGTCATCGGCGACCCCGACCTGCACGCGGTGGTCCGACCCGGCTTCAACCCCCAGGCCACCACCATGGCCGTGCTGGGCAACGCGATCCCGCACGTCGTCGCTG
>JAPONU010000464.1 GCA_026713745.1 bacterium | reverse complement strand
TCAGATCCTTGCTTCCCCAGTTCGGGATCGTCGTCCGGCCGGCTGTGGCGGGGTTGCGCCAGATTTCGTGCGAGCCTCGCGCCTGGCTCTCGAACTCGCGGCCGAGCGCCCGGAGCTTGCGCCTCAGCTCGCGATAGGTCAGACCGCTACCACCAACTCGCCAGCCTGGGCGATGCCGTCGGGCACGTCATCGCCGCGGCTCTTGTAAGAGGCAATGAACTCCGTCGCCACGCTGTCGAGAATCCGAAGAGCCTCTTCGGGTGTGGAACCCCAGGCCCGACAGCCTGGCAGCACAGGCACTTCCGCCAAGTACATGTCCTCGGTCTCCGGGGATGGCTCCCGCAAGGTGTAGGGAAGCCTGTACTGCTCGGGCATGTCTCTGCGCTCCGTAGCTTCGGCGTACGCCCGTCCAAGGATATCGCCTGCCGAATGAGCGATGAGCCGGCTGCACCCCGGACCGCAATCGGAGCGGACCGTTGAGCGACCCCAAGCCGGAGTTGGCCACCAATCGGGCCGGACGGACGGTGGCGGAGGCGCTGAACGGGTATATCACGCACGCGGCGACCGGGTTCGTGGGTGGTGCTCGGCTGGACATCGCCAGTGCCTACTTCAACGTCGGTGGGTACTCGCTGCTGGCGGACTCGCTGGATCACCTCACCGGGGCGCGGCTGCTGCTGGGGGCAGAGCCGACGCCGCCGGAGAGCCGACCGCGGGTACTGGGCGACGAGTCGGCCCGGCCGGAGCGGGCGGCTGCTGCCCGTCTGCGGCGGGCTCTGGAGGGCCACGAGCGCGACCTGAGGACCGATCGGGACCTGCTGGGGTTCTCCGTGGAGACCGACGCCGCCGTGAGGCGTCTTGTGGGCTGGTTGCGCGGGGGCAAGGTGCAGGTGCGCCGGCTGGAGGGGCGCTTCCTGCATGGCAAGGCGTTCCTGGTGAGCGACCGGTCGCACGGCGTGGTAGCCGGTTCGTCGAACTTCACGCACGCCGGGCTGGCCACCAACCTGGAACTGAACCTGGGCAACTACTCCCCGCACGTCGTCCGCCAGGTGCAGGAGTGGTTCGAGGAGTTGTGGGCCGAGGCCGTCGACTACGACTTGGCCGCGCTGTTCGAGGGCCGCTTCGAGCCGCATCCGCCGCAGCTCATCTACCTGCGGATGCTGTGGCAGCTCTACGGCGACGACCTGGCGGCCGAGGCTGCCGCCGAGGGGGCGCCGCAGATCCATCTCACGTCGTTCCAGACCGACGGGCTGTGGCGGGCGCGCCGCATCCTGGACGAGCACAACGGGGTGCTCGTCGCTGACGAAGTGGGGCTCGGCAAGACCTTCCTGGCCGGTGAGTTGATCCGGGAGGCGGCGCTGGACAGGCGCCAGCGGGTGTTGGTGATCACTCCGGCGACCCTGCGCGACGGTCCGTGGCGGGCGTTCCGCTCGGAGTTCAACCTGCCGATGGAGTTGGTGTCCTACGAACAACTGGCCGCCGACCCGCGGCTGAACCCGGACCGCCGAGGCGCCGGCGGGGCACGCATGTCCCCAGCGCCCGCCACCCCGACCGTCACGACCCCGACGGGCGCCAACCCAACCGACACCGCTACTGCCGATACCACTCCGGCCGACGCCACCGGTGCCCGCAACGTCGCCGCCGGTGCCGCGCCGACGCTCGCGGCCCGCGACGTCAACGACTACGCCATGGTCGTGATCGACGAGGCCCAGAACCTGCGCAACCCCAGCACTCAGCGGGCCGAGGCCCTGCGCCGCCTGCTGGCCGGGATGCCGCCCAAGAAGCTGGTACTGCTCTCGGCCACGCCCGTGAACAACAGCCTCTGGGACCTCTACTACCTGCTGGGCTACTTCCTGCACAACGACGCCACGTTCGCCGAGGTCGGCATCCGCTCGCTGCGCGACCACTTCGCCACGGCGATGGCCCAGAACCCCGGCGACCTCAGCCCGGAGCATCTGTTCGACGTGCTCGACGCCGTGGCTGTGCGTCGCACCCGGTCGTTCGTCAAGCGGTTCTACCCCAACGACACGGTGCGGCTCGACGGACGGGAACAGCCGATCACGTTCCCCACGCCGCGGGTGCGCAGGGTCGTCTACGACCTCGACGCCGTGCTGCCCGGATTCTTCGACCGCATCGAACGGGCGCTCGACCCCGACGCCGAACCGAACGACCCAGAGGTGCTCACGCTGGCGCGCTACGCCCCGTCGCAGTACCGCCACGACCGCGCGCTGGAGACATACGAGGTGCAACTCGCCGGGTTGCTGCGGTCGGGACTGTTGAAACGGTTCGAGTCGTCGCCGTTCGCCTTCGCCCTGACCTGCGAGCGGATGGCGGCAAGCCACGACGCCTTCCTGTCGCTGCTGAACAACGGAAGGGTAGCCACAGGGGAGGCGCTGGCCGACTGGATCGCCACTGACTCCGACGACATCGACGAGGTGGACAAGTACCTCGATGCGCACGTCGGACTGACCGACGACGCCACCGGGTACGACGTCGCCCGCCTGCGGGCTCACGTCGCGCGGGATCGCGAGTTGCTGGGATCGCTCGCGGCCGACGCTCGAACCGTCACCCGTGCCGACGACCCGACCCTGGCCGAACTGGTCGAGCAACTCGCAGAGATCGCGGCCGAGGCCGAGTTCACGGGCCTCAGCGAGGCCGGCACCCGCGACCGGCGCAAGGTGCTGATCTTCAGCTACTACGCCGACACGGTCGACTGGATCGTCGAGTACCTCGAGGAGGTCACCGGGAGCGACGAGCGACTCGCCCCGTATCGGGGGCGGATCGCCTCGCTGTCGGGCTCCACCGGCGCCGCCCACATGGATACGGTCGTCTGGGGGTTCGCGCCCCGCACGACCGACGCCCCGCACGGCCGCGACGAGGATCGCTTCGACATCGTCGTCACTACCGACGTGTTGGCGGAGGGCGTGAACCTGCAGCAGGCCCGCCACATCATCAACTACGACCTGCCGTGGAACCCCATGCGGCTCGTGCAGCGCCACGGCCGCATCGACCGGATCGGCTCGCACCACAGTGAGGTGTTCATCCGCTGCATCTTCCCCGACGCCCGCCTCGACGACCTGCTGGGTCTGGAGGAGCGGCTGCACCTCAAGCTCACGCAGGCCGCCGCCAGCATCGGCGTGGGCGAGGTGTTGCCCGGACAGACCGGCCGCGACACCACCTTCACCGAGACCCGCGAGGAGATCGAACGCATCCGCCGCGAGGACGCCACCCTCTTCGAGCGGGGCGGCACCGCCCGTGGCGCCCTGTCGGGGGAGGAATACCGCCAGGAACTGCGCCGTGCTGTGGAGCAGGGCCACCGCGAGCACATCGAAGGCCTGCCCTGGGGGTCGGGGTCGGGGATGGCCGTGGCCGGCGGCGATGGCCGAACGGGATATGTGTTCTGCGTGCAGGTGGGCGACCGGCCGCAGCCGCTGTTCCGTTGCGTGGAGTACGGGGCAGACGAGCGAGACAGCGGCGGCGTCGACAGAGCCGGGGACCGTCGCGGCCGGGAGGACGCCGGAGGTCGAGGCCGAAGCGGGGATGCCGGCGAGGACCCCGGGGACGGGTACGGGGAAGGTGGCCGCGGAGGTCGAGGGATGGACACTGGACGAGCCGACCGACCCGGTGCGGCCGGGGACGGGCTCAGCAGCCGCAATGCCGGCGCCGACCGCAAGCCAGTGATCGTCGCCGAGACGCTGGCCTGCCTGGATCGGGCTCGGCCGCCCGACGGGTTCGACACGCCCCGGGTGCTCGACGACAACACGTACCGGAGAGCGTTCGACGCCTGGGAGGTCGCCCGCGCCGACATCGTCGAGCAATGGAATCACCTGGCCGACCCGGCGAACCTGCAGCCCCGAGTGCCTCCCGCGCTGCGGCGTGCGGCCGACATCCTGCGATCCCACCCACCGGCGGAACTCACCTCCGACGAGATCGACCGGACGATCGACGCCATCTGTGCCCCCTACCCCGAGCGCATCATCCGCACCTTTCGGGCGGCGATGGCCAGCACTGACGACCCCGCGGCGCAGGCCGCCAACGTGCTGGGCGTCGTGCACAACCTCGGCCTCGAGCCCTACGAGCCGCCCCAGCCGCTACCGGAGATCACTCCCGACGACGTGCACCTGGTCTGCTGGCTGGCGCTTGTCTGATCAGCGACCTCGGCTCGGACGCGCATGGTTCGACATCATGCCCGTCGTGCGGTGCCGGAGTCGCGACAGCAGACCCGCTATCCGGCTTCAAGGTTCCCCGCCATGGCCGGCGGACCCCGCTGGCAGCGACAGACACCGCCCCGTACTGCCCGCTATCCGGCTTCAAGGTTCCCCGCCGTGGGCGGCCCACGCGCATCGGCGCCCGGATCGAAGCCGTCACGAGCAACCCGATCCCGCTCACGCTCCAGTGGCGGGTGCCGGCCGCCTCGCCGGCGTTTGCCGCGCGGCGGAAGGTCGGTGGGCGATCCGCCTCAGGGTGGCAGATGCCCGCCACCGCCCAACGTCCACCGCCGATAACGGAGTGCCGCAGACGATGATTTCAGCTTTCGCTGATAATTCTCTCGATTGCTCCGAACTGATGTTGACACTGTCGTAGAGGCTTGGTAGAGTACGAGGTACCGGTCATTGACCTTCGCTTCGGGAGGGTTGAGCTTCCCCGACCGGCTTGCCGGCTCCGGCCGGCCCGACGTCCACGACGCTTCGTCCATGACACCGCACGCCCTCGGGGAGCGACCGATGACCGACCTGACCCTCTTCACCAACGGGACCGCCGCAGTGGGCGATGCTCCCGCGGCCGGGGTCGGCACGGCGGGCACCGGGGTCGCGCCGGCGGGGACCAGCCGCGGGACGCGCGAGAGGACCGCACCGGCAGGGACAGCCGGCAGGGCTCCAGGTGTCACTCATGGCGTCTCTCAGGCGTCGCGCGAGAGGACCGCACCGGCAGGGACAGCCGGCAGGGCTCCAGGTGTCACTCATGGCGTCTCTCAGGCGTCGCGCGAGAGGACCGCACCGGCAGGGACTGCTCGCAGGGCCGACCATGGCGCCAGAACGGCAGGACCCCGGTC
>JAPONU010000463.1 GCA_026713745.1 bacterium | reverse complement strand
GTCGCCAAGATCGATGGCAAGCCCGTCATGTTCGTGGGCGCGGGCCTTCCGTCGATGGAGGAGACGGCCCTGGCCGACCAAGGTATGACGTTCTTCCAGCGCATCGCCAGAACCCAGCTGGATCCGCTCAGCCACGAGGAGTCCGCAGAAGCCCTGCGGGCGCCGATCGAGGCGGCGGGCGGCACGATCGGCGACGGGGCCCTCACCGCAGCTGCCGGCGCCACGTCCGGCTACCCCTTCATGGTGCAACTCGTCGGGTACCACGCGTGGGAACGCTGCGCCGACCCCGGTGGCAACATCACGCCCGACGACGTCCGAGCAGCGATCGGCGCCGCGACCAGCGACATGAAGGTCCAGGTATTTGCGCCCATGGTCAGAGACCTCTCGGACACCGACCGCCTAGTCCTCGAGGCTATGAGCATGTTCGACACTCCGGAGATCAAGCTCAGCGACCTTGCCCGGGCCACCGGCAGGACGTCGAACTATCTCAGCGTCTACATCGAGCGTCTCCGCGAGGCCGGAGTGATCGACCGACCCGCACGGGGACGCGTGCGTTTCGTACATGGGACGATGCGCGACTGGCTTCGCCAACAGCGCCTCGAGCGCGGCACAGCGGTGGGCGACTTCAGGCCCCCGGAGACAACCACCACCGTCAAGGAACGCATCATCGAAACCTGCCGCTCCAACCCCGAGGCGACCCACGCCGCCATCGCCGCGCGCGTCGGCACCAGCCCGGACTACGTGGGACGCGTCCGCAGAGCCGACAGCGCCTCGTCATGCCCGGCATGACAGCGTGAACGGAGTGACGGAGACGGCGTTCGAGGAACACCGAGGAACAGATCGTGTCAGTGGTTGTTGAAGAAGCAGCCGCCGGTGCGAGCGGTCGTTGACGGCCGGCGCGGGTGCTGCGACACTCGGATCGTGAGAGCCGACGAAGGGGCGGAGACGGTGGTGGCGGGCCGCGGTGGCGGATCGGCGAGTGCGGGCGGCGATTCCGGCGCGGCTGACCGGTCTGTTGGTCGGGGTGTCGTTGAGGGCGCCGCCCCGTCGATGGAGTGGCCGTTCTCCCTCGTCGAGCCGGAGGTGTTCCGGGAGGCGGGCGTGGCCCTGAAGGACGAGGCCGATGCGGTTATGAACAGCCTCGGACTCCGGCCCGGCGGCTTCCGTGAGGCGCTCCGCACGGCCATCCTGGAAACCGCCTACAACGTGGCCGACTGGGCCGGCTCCGGGGAGGTCGCCCTTGAGAGGGGCCCGGATGGTGTTGGTGTCGTGGTTCTGGATCGGGGTCCCGGAATACCGGCCACGATGCGGGTGACCTTTCCCGAACTGAACGACGAAGAACTGCTGCTGCGCGCCGTCGAGCCAGGTATCTCGTCGACCGGCGAGCAATTCCGTGGGTTCGGCCTCTGGGCGGCGGTGCAGGTGTCGATGCACGGAGCGGGCGTCACGCGGGAGACAGGTGGCGTGGCAGCGCTGTTCCGGCAGGGCAAAGCGGTGTCGTGCTCCAAGAGCAGCAGCACGACCCTCGGTGTCACCGTCCGCTTCCTGCTTCCGTAGGACGGTTGACTGCTCGAACGGCTCATGGCGTGACCGCGCGTTCTGCCGGTCCAGATGGCTTGGGATCGGATCCTGCGGGCGCTAGCCGGGGGCGACCGGCTCTGGGCGATCCCGTGGCCGTGCTGCTACGAGTTCCTGAGCGTCGTGACCAGCCGCCGCATCTGGGGCGAACATGCCAGTACGCCGCCGCCGTGGGCGGCGCGACTGCGTCGGCGCTCGTCGGCTCGAACTTGGGCATGGCGAGCCTGTGCGGAGCCGCGCGACGCGTCCTGAGTCTCGCGCAGTAGGCCGCCCGACTCGATCGGCGCGTGCGGTGTTGAGCACAGTTCTGACAGAAGGAGAGTGGAGCGGGGCTCGACGCATGCGTGCCTCTGGAATGCCTCTTGGCCGGCGACAACTTTGCCCCCAGACTCGTTCGCCGCCACGGCGTGACGAACGCTTAGCGTGCGGATAACCAACGGTTACTTCGAAACCGTTGGTTAGACTATTGCTAGGTCGCGGCGTTGCGAGGAAGGGGTGTGCAGGGTGGGTGAGTTGGTGCTGCGCTACTGGTCGCCGGCTTTCGAGGGTCGACGCCGCGCGGATCGTCTCAGCGGCCATTACGAGGCGTTCGTGCCGGATCCGCTGTGCGGCTGGGAGTTCGCGATCCCGGCGCGCTTGGCAGGAAACCTCGCCGAGGCGGAGGCGGCGATCCGCACCCTGAACGGCCGACAGAGCCGCGATCTGGAGGGCTTGGGGCGGTTCCTGTTGCGCGCGGAGTCGGTCGGATCGTCATGGATCGAGGGCCTGGCGGTGCCTGCGGATCGCTTGGCAGTCGCCACCGCGGCCCTGGAACGAGACGCCGAGTCGGGAGATCGTGAGGCCGAGGCGGTGGCTGCCAACGTGCTGGCGATGCTTGCAGCAGTGCAGGCCGCGCGGCGCGGTGGTCGCTTTGCCCTCGGGGACCTCCTCAACGCCCATCGGACACTGATGCGCCACTCGCCCCAAGCGAAGTCCGGCGGGCAGATCCGTGAACGCCAGAACTGGATCGGCGGAAGCCAGTACACGCCGATCGGGTCGCGGTTCGTGCCACCGCCGCCTGAGCACGTCCCCGAGTTGATGGAGGACCTGATCGAGTATGTCAACGGCGACGAGCATCCGCCGCTGTTGCAGGCGGCGCTGGCACACGCCCAGTTCGAGATGATCCATCCCTTCGGTGATGGCAACGGACGCGCCGGCCGGGCCCTGATCCACGTGGTGCTGGCACGCCGCGGCGTGGCACCGAGATTCGTGCCGCCGGTGAGTGTCGTGCTGGCGCGTCGCGCCGAGGAATACATCGCGGCGCTGCAGCGCTGCGCGTACGTCGGGGCTTCGGACAGCGCCGGCCGCCAGGCCGCGGTCGTCGATTGGCTGTGGCTGTTCGACGCCGCAATGGGCCAGGCCGCCGATCGGGCGCTCGCCTACTGCGACGACATCGCTGCCCTGCAGAAGGTGTGGCGGCTCGACCTCGGCCCGGTGCGGGCGAACTCCAGCGTGGACCGGCTCCTGCGGATGCTACCGGGGACCCCGGTGCTGACCGTCGACTCGGCCGGCCACCGCCTCGGAGTCTCGCCGAACCGGGTCGGCCCCGCCGTCAACGCGCTCGTGGAGGCGGGCGTCCTGGCGCAACGCAACGTCGGACGTCAGCGTTACCGCCTCTTCGAGGCCCCGGCGGTGCTGGACCTCTGGGCCACCGTCGACGCCGAACTGGTCACCCCACGCCTCGGACCGGCCCCCGAATAGGGCGGCCCCTCGCTGCAAGCACATCGGCCGCTGAGAAGCGGATAGGACCCGTCGCCGACCCGGCGCGCTCGCCCAGTGGCGCTACGGGCGGCGTTCGGACAGAGGCTCCGGCCCCAGGGCTAGCCTGGGTGGCAACGCGCAGTAGAGGAGAGGCGACGCCCATGACGGCCGTGCCCGCCACCGGCAGTGATGTCGATAGCGCTGAGGAAGCTCTCACACTTGCGGACCTCGACGCCAGCGTCGGCAGCAGCCTCGAGGTGCCCGAGGAGGAGACCGCCGTGCGCTACTACAGCGACGAAGCGCTCCTTGCGGAGATCCGGTTGCGTCGCAACGGCCGCGCTGGCGACTAGTTCCAATCCTGGGTGGCACCAACTCACGATGAGACCAGCGCCTTCATGCGCGACGACGAGCGCTTGACGAGCGCTTGACGCGATGGCTTGGGATCGGATCATGCGAGGGCTAGCCGGGGGCGACCGGCTCTGGGCGATCCCGTGGCCGTGCTGCCATGAGTTCCTGAGCGTCGTGACCAACCGCCGCATCTGGGGCGAACACGCCAGTTCGCTGCAACAGGCATGGCGGCAGCTGGCCGCCTGGGCAGCGCTGTAGCACCAACCGGTGCCTGGACGCGACGTCGGGTGGCTGCTTCGCCGCTGTCAGGTGAGGTCCAGGACGGTGAGCAACGCGGCGTCGACCGCCCACTGTTCGGGGGCCGTGAGGTGGCTGGCGGTGTCTCCCAGCCGGCTGATGTCGACGGCTCCGACTTGTTCCACCAGGACTCGCGTTGACGCGCCGTCGACGGTGATCTCGGGGCGGAATGTTGCCGGCTTGGCGCTCCTCGATGTCGGAGCGACGAGAACGGTCGAGCGGGGAAGAAGGGCGTCGGCCTGCACGACGACGCCGAATCGGCGCCCTTGCTGCTCGTGGCCTCTTCCTTTCGGCAGGCGCAGGGTGAGCACGTCACCCCGGCGCACGCAACTCCTCCATCATGTCGGCGACGG
>JAPONU010000462.1 GCA_026713745.1 bacterium | reverse complement strand
GGAGACCAGGACCAAGTTGGCGACACGATCGGTACCGCCGAGGCTGATGACAAGCTGCGCGCCGCCCCAGTCGTTGCAGACGAAGGTGATCTGGTGCAGATCCAATTCGGTGAGGAACTCGGCGATGAGGGTGGCGAGCGCCGGCAGGGAGAGGTCGGCGTCGTCGGGCATCGGCGTGGTGTGCGCGCCGAACGGCAGCTCCGGGACGATGCAGGGGTAGCGATCCTCCAGGCCGTCGGTGACGGTGTCCCACAGGGTGCCGTTCATCAACAACCCGTGCAGCAACACCACCACCGGCCCGTTGCCGTCGGTGCCGGAGTACATGAGGCCGGTGGACGTCGGCCCCTCGAGCGGCATCTGCGGACCTCCTCGCCGGTGGGCGTCGTGACCTATTGGAGGTTCTGGTTGCGTAGCCAGTCCGGGGCGGCGTGGTGCGCGAAGGAGACGCGACCCCTGCCTGCCGGAAGGATCATGCCAGCGCGTATGAGTCGATGCCGGTAGACGCTGGCGTACTTTGTGGTGACGCCGAGTCGGTCGGCGATGTCGGTGAGCTTCGACTCGCTGTCGTCTTGCGCCATCGCCAGTAGGAATCGTCGATCCACCTCCGAGAGTGTTCTCCAGATGGGGGCAATGACCATCCGGCCGATGCGCCGTCGGGCTTCGGCGATACCCGTGGCGACGTGATCCGGGGTGACGTGCGGGGAGGCGACGTCTGCCTGCCAACTGTGGAACCCCACGAGTTGGATCATGAATGCGTATCCAGAGGTTGCGGCTACGGCTCGATCGAGGGCTGCGCTGTCAATGCTGCGACCGTGCTCGTTGATCGGTTCGGCGATGGCGCGCCGCGTCGCCTGCGGGCTCAGCGGGTCGATGTCGTAGCGGGAGCAGCGCTGCAGGAAACCGATGGCGTCGTCGGAGAGCAGGGTGTCCTCGATCTGGGGGAGGGCGGCGCCGATGAACGCAACGGGTCGCTGCTCGCGGCGCGACACATGTTGGAGAACCGAGCCGAACTCGCGGATCTCGGCGACGTCGCCGCTCTGCATCTCGTCGACGGTGATCAGCAGGCCCGTGCCTCGCTCGGCGAGCGCGTCGCCGAGGCCGGTCAGCGCTTTGCGGAGGTCGTGGTCGGCTTCGGGCGTTGGGACGGTCTCGAACCCGACACCGATACCCGCTGCGGTAACGCTGCTGAGGCGCCGCTTGGGCTCGGTAGGTCCGAGCCCGGCGAGGAGATCGGATGCCGCGCGGGTGAGACGATCGGGCAGCCCCGCTGACGAGGCGTTGTCGGACAGCACCAGCCATCCGCGGGTACGGGCCAGGTCCTCGACGGCGTTGAGCATCACCGTCTTGCCGGCCCCCCGCACGCCGATGAACAGGGCGGTGTAGTCCGGATGGGTCGGACCGGTGGCGAGGGCGTCGCCCACGCTGTCGAGGATGGCGTCGCGCCCGGCAAGCACCGGCGGTGAGGTCCCGAAGCTCGGTGAGAAGGGGTTTCTGGTGCCCAATCGGTTCTCCTCGTTGCGTGTGGCGCAGCACGAGTCTAGCTGTTTGTGGGCTTTAGTGTCTTTGTCATATTTGGTCGTTTTGCTAGCTTTCGTGAGTTGACTCTGG
>JAPONU010000461.1 GCA_026713745.1 bacterium | reverse complement strand
GGAACTCCAAGACTCCATCAACACCTGGATCGACCACTGGAACCAGAACCCCAAACCCTTCACCTGGCACCGCACCGCCGACGACATCCTCGCAACCCTCGCCAAATACCTCACACGAATTAACGGCTCAGGACACTAGCAACAGCTGGCAAAACGTAAGAGTCCGGCGCTCCCAGCAAGGGGGCGGCGGACTCTCGCGTTAACGGGACAGCCCGCCGACGACGGGGGCGTCAGGTCTGGGCAGGTGACGTCTCGGTGGCTTGGCGCCCTTCCAGTCGACCCAGCGCCCGATTGATCTCGGCCAATTGACGCCCGTGCTCGGCCAATTGACGCCCGTGCTCGGAGAACTGCCGCGAATGCTCGGCCAACTGACCCATGATCGCCTTGGCGGACACGATCATCACACCCACCACGAGACCGGTACAGGCGACTGCCGTTGAAACGACGGTGGCGATACCGGCGGCGGTCACGGCACCCACGCTAGCCGAGGCAACCGTTGCCGATTCCCCCGCTTTACTGAAGTCTCAGTCATACTCCATATATATCAAAATACTTCCGATTCCACACCTCGAGACGAGGGAGGGGACGAACCAAACCCCGAGGGAGGGGGCGGGGGGCCGATTCGCGACGCCTTGCGCCCGCGCGAAGGAACGCACGGCACCCCGCCCCCCGACCGGACGGAGCTACAGCGAGGGAGGGGACGCCGGGGGGGACGCCGGGGGGACGGCCGGCGGAGCGATTTCGCCAGACGATCCGCCGACGCCCACCGGCGGCCCCGACCGGACGGAGCTACAGCGAGGCGACGACGGTGGCCATGAGCTCGCCGGCCTGCGTGGGGTTGCTGCCGACGCGGACGCCGGCGGCGCTGAGGGCCTCCACCTTGGCGGCGGCAGTACCCCGACCGCCCGAGACGATGGCGCCGGCGTGGCCCATCTTCTTGCCCGGCGGCGCGGTCATGCCGGCGATGTAGGCCACGACCGGCTTGGAGAGGTGCTCGGCGATGAACTCGGCGGCGTCTTCCTCGGCCGACCCGCCGATCTCGCCGATCAGCATGACGGCCTCGGTCTCGGGATCGTCCTCGAAGGCGGCCAGGCAGTCGATGAAGTTGGTGCCCGGCACGGGGTCGCCACCGATGCCCACGCAGGTGGTGCAGCCGATCCCCTTCTCCTTCAGCTCGTGCAGGGCCTGGTAAGTGAGGGTGCCGGAGCGGCTGACGATGCCCACCGGACCGCCGGGGCGGGCGATGTGCCCCGCGGTGATGCCGATGTTGCAGAGTCCGGGGCTGATGACGCCGGGGCAGTTGGGGCCCAGCAGGCGCACGTCGGGGTGGTGGCGCTGCAGGTGGGCGAACGTGCGCGCCTCGTCGTGCATGGGCACACCCTCGGTTATCACCACGATGAAGCGCACGCCGCCCTCGGCGGCCTCCAGCACGGCGCCGGGCACGCCGGCGGCGGGCACGAAGATGCACGAGGCGTCGGCGCCGGTGGCCTCGACGGCGTCGCCGACGGTGGCGAAGACGGGGATGCCGTCCACGTCGCTGCCGGCCTTGCGGGGGTGCGTGCCGGCCACCACCCCGGTGCCGTAGTCGCGGTTCAGCAGGCCGTAGTAGCGCCCGGCCGAACCGGTCAGCCCCTGGTAGACGACCCGGGTGTTCTGGTCCACGAAGATGCTCATGACTGCGGCTCCTCGCAACACGTCGGCTCGGCGCAGCATGCGGGGT
>JAPONU010000460.1 GCA_026713745.1 bacterium | reverse complement strand
GACACGCCTTGCCAGACCCCGAACACCTCGGCCACGGCGTGAATCGCCCGCTGCTTGGGGTTCAGGCTGGAGTACGGATCCTGGAAGATCATCTGCACCTGCCCGCGCACCTCACTGCGCGCACCGCCGCGAGGCATCTCGCGAGGTTCGCCGCGATAGCTGACCTCCCCGAGGGTCGGCCGGTGCAGCAGCGCCAGCACTTTGCCGAGCGTCGTCTTGCCACTGCCACTCTCGCCGACGAGCCCGACGACCTCGCGCTCCTGCACGTTGATGTTGGCGCCCTCGACGGCGTTGAACGCGTTGTGCCCCCGCCCGAAAGTGACGCTGATGTCGTGACCCGCGAGCCCCGAAACGTTCCCGGTCACGTCGAGGGCCCCCCGGCGACTTGCGACCCGGCCGTCGGCGCCCCCTCAGTCGGCGCCCCCTCAGTCGGCGCCCCCACAGTCGGCGCCCCCTCAGTCGGCGCCCCCACAGTCGGGCACCCGGCCGTCTGCGCCCCCACAGTCGGGCACCCGGCCGTCTGCGCCCCCACAGTTGGCGCCCCCTCGGCCGGCGACCCCACCGTCTGCACCCCCTCGACCGGCGACCCCACCGTCGACGCCCCCTCGACCGGCGACCCCACCGTCGACGCCCCCTCGACCGGCGACCCCACCGTCTGCGACCCCTCAGTTGGCGCCCCCTCAGTTGGCGCCCCCTCGGCCGGCGACCCCACCGTCTGCGCCCCCTCGACCGGCGACCCCACCGTCTGCGCCCCCTCGACCGGCGACCCCACCGTCGACGCCCCCTCGACCGGCAACCCCACCGTCGACGCCCCCTCGACCGGCGACCCCACCGTCGACGCCCCCTCGACCGGCGACCCCTCGATCGGCGACCCCACCGTCGACGCCCCCTCGACCGGCAACCCTTCAGTCGGCGCCCCTTCAGTCGGCGCCCCGGCGGCCCTAGACCCCACCGTCGGCGCCCCTTCGGCGGCCATCGACGAGGCGAAGAGGCAGGCGGTGAGCCGACCCTCGTACTCGACGGGCAAGGGCTGCGAGCCCTCGCAGCAGCGGCTGTGCGGGACACCGTCGCCGAGGCGCAGGGTCAGGCCGCAGCGCGGATGGAAGCGGCAGGCCGGCGGCCAGGCACCGACGCTGGGGGCCTCACCGGGGATCGGCTCGAAACCGCCCGCCAACTCCATGTGCGCCGCCGCAACGAGACCCGCCGTGTAGGGATGACGGGATTGCTCACGGACGAGCGCCTGCGGTCCTGACTCCAAGACCGCGCCCGCGTAGAGGACCACGATCGAGTCGCACACCTCCTCCACGACCGCCAAGTCGTGGGACACCAACAGCAGCGACATTCCGAGTTGCTCCCGGAGCCGGCGCAGCAGATCCAGGATGCGGGCCTGCACGCGCACGTCCAGCGCCGTCGTCGGCTCATCGGCGATGAGCAGGGAGGGGTTGCGGGCCAGCGCGCCGGCGATGACGACCCGCTGGCGCATCCCACCCGACAGCTGGTGCGGGCGCTCGTTCATCACCGAGTCGATCCGCGGGATCTCCACCAACTCCAGAAGCTCGCGAACCCGGGAGCGCGGCGTGACGTCCTCGCCGGTGTCGCTTCGGGCCGCCCGCACGAGTGCCGTGAGCTGCGTGCCGACGGTAAGCACCGGGTTGATGCCCGCCAGGGAGCTCTGGGGCACATACGCGATCCGGTGCCCGCGGATGCTCCGCCACACCGCCTCGGACGCTCCGGTAAGTTCGGTCCCCTCGAAGAGGATCGAACCGCCCGTCACCGTGGCCGAGTGACGGTAGAGCGTTCCCACGAGCGACCGGCAGAGCATCGACTTGCCCGAGCCGGACTCCCCGACGAGGCCAAGGGTCTCCCCCTCGCCGATGCGGAGCCAGGCCTTGTCGACCACGGGAATGGTCTCACCCCGCCG
>JAPONU010000459.1 GCA_026713745.1 bacterium | reverse complement strand
GTCGGCCAGCGATCGGAAGTAGTCGTCACCGAGGTTGAGCCCCTCGGCGATGGCGTACTGGAAGGGCCCGCCACTCACGTAGGTCAGGAATTGCTTGGAGGTCCGCACGGCGGTGACCAACTCGGGTGTGGCGCACACCCAACCGATCTTCCATCCCGTGGTGGAGAACGTCTTGCCGCCCGAGCTGATCGTGACGGTGCGGTCGCGCATTCCCGGCAGCGTGGCCAGGGGAATGTGGGTGCCCTCGTAGACGATGTGCTCGTAGACCTCGTCGGTTACCACCAGCAGGTCGTGGCGGATCGCCAACTCGGCCACGTGCTCCAGCTCGGCGCGGCTGTAGACCTTGCCGGTGGGGTTGTGCGGCGAGTTCAACAGGATCAGCCGGGTGCGCGGCCCGATCGCCGCCTCGAGTTCTTCGGGGACATAGGAGGAGTCGGGCCCCCGCAGCAGCACCGGGCGCCGCACCGCGCCGGCCATGGCGATCCCGGCGGCATAGCTGTCGTAGTAGGGCTCGAAGCACACCACCTCGTCGCCCACCTCGCACAGCGAGAGCAGGGCGGCGGCGATCGCCTCGGTGGCGCCCGCGGTGATCAGCACCTCGCTGTCGGGGTCGTAGGAGAGGTCGTAGAAGCGCTTCTGGTGCGCCGAGACCGCGTGGCGCAGTTCCGGGATGCCGATGCCGGGCGGGTACTGGTTGCGGCCACCGCCGATGGCGTCGATCGCGGCCTGCAGCACCTCCGGCGACCCATCGGTGTCGGGGAATCCCTGGCCGAGGTTGATGGCGCCGGTGCGTACGGCCAGCGCGGACATCTCCGCGAAAATCGTCGCGCCGAACCCCTGAAGCCGGGTCGTGAGGTAGGGAGCCCGTTCGCCCATGCCCCGAGCCTATGGTCGGGGGGTCTCAGCGCGTGCGGCTCACTCGCCGATCTGCGACTGGAGGTAGCGCTCGACGCCGATGTCACCGATGATCTGTTCCTGGGACTCGATCCAGTCGAGGTGCTCCTCCTCGCCCACGACGAGGTGCTCGAGCAGTTCCCGGGTGCCGGGGTCGCCCTCACTCAGCGCCAGCGCCACCCCCCGGCGGTACATGGCGATGGCGTGTTCCTCCAGCGACTTGTCGACGGCCAGCTGCTCGGGCACGGTCTCGCCGATGCGGACGCTGTTCAGCCGCTGCATGTTGGGCATTCCGTCCAGCAGCAGGATGCGGTCCATGAGCTTCTCGGCGTCGTTCATCTCCTCGACGGACTCTTCCCGGTACTTCGCCGCCAGGCGGTTGTAGCCCCAGTTCTCGCAGATCTTGGCGTGCGCGAAGTACTGGTTGATGGCCGTCAATTCCGACGTCAGCGCCTCATTGAGGAACTCGATGATCTTCGGTGATCCCTGCATGTCGCCAGCCTAGCGCCGGCCCCCCGAAGCGGCCGCGGGCGGGGCGACGGCCGACCTAGCGCGGGACGGCGAGAGTGAGAGGGGTCTCCCGATGGCGGGCTTCGTCGAGCACCTGCTGGATCGACTCGCGGCAGCCGCCGCACCGCGCCCCGGCGCCGCAGCGCTGGACAACGTCCTCGACGGTCACCGTCCGGCCCGCGGCGACAGCTTCGATGAGTTGGTCGTTGATGGCCAGGCAGTGGCAAACGATCATCGGTAGGGCCTCGGCAACATCCGTGGGTCGGTGGTTAGGCACTCCTAACCTAGCCCGAGGCGTCCCCGGCTTCAACCCGCCTCGCCACAGACGACCGGATGACCCCGGCCCACTGCCCCGGCGCGTGCGCCGTGACGGCTAGCCCGCCTGCCGCCGTCCGGTGCGGGAGCGCGCCGCCAGGGCCTCGTGGGACTCGTCGAGAAGCCGTTGCATCTCCGCCCGGACGCGAACGGAAAGGACACGGCGCCGTTCCCGCCCGGCATCGGTCTCCGCTGTGGCCTGCGCCGGCTCGATGGGTTCGCCGACGGTGACAACCACCCGCTTCGGCCGCGCCAGCTTGGCGCCGGGCGGCATGGCCTCCTCGGTGCCGGCGACACCGATGGGGATCACCCGAGCCCCCGTGGTGGCGGCCAGGTAGGCACAGCCGTTGTGCACGTCACCGATGGCGGGTCCGGTGCCTCGCGTTCCCTCGGGGAAGACCAGGAGCATCTCGCCGCGCGCCAGCAGTGCCTGCGCAGTTTCCAGCGCCACGCGGTCCAACTGGTCGCGGTGGACGGGGAAGGCGCCGATGGCCGAGGAGAACCAGCGGCTGACAGGTCCCCGGAACATGCCCTGCTTGGCGAGGGAACGCAAGCGCCGCGGGCAGTGCCCGGCGATGAGGGGAACGTCGAGGTTGGAACGATGGACCGGCGCCAGGATGGCAGGTCCGGGTGTGCGCAGGTGTTGCTTCCCGTGCACGTGGATGCGGAAGTAGAACAGTCCCGCCAGGAGCCCGGCATTGCGGCACAGCCAGTAGACCCGTCGCGAGAACCAGCGGTCGGCGGTGACGAGGACCCACCGGTGCAGTCGTCGCGAGGCGGCGATGCTCACGGGTGGATCCCCGGACAGTCTCCCGAGTGCACCAACACAACGTCCCGCGAGCGCCGGCGATCCGCTAGATGGTCTTGGACGGGCGGCCCGGACCCTCTGTCTCGAGGCCGCCCATGTCGACGTTGAGGCGGGCGTCGGCCATCAGCGAGCGCACGACCTCGCCGAGCTGCGCCGGGTCGTCGGGCTGGTCGGTGATCGGGCCGAGCCGCCAGCCCTCGGCGATTCCGAGCTGCTTGCCGTTCACGTGGAACACGCGGCCCGTCACGCCCGCGGCCTCCGGAGAGGCGAGCCAGGTGGCAATCACGGCGATCCAGCGAGGTGACCACGACTCGGCCAGCTGCGGCGCGTTCTCCTCGCCCACGATGGGGATTGTGAGGCGGGTGAGCGCGTTGGGGGCCAGGCAGTTCACCGTGACCCCGTAGCGAGCCAACTCCATGGCGCAGATCACGCTGAAGGCGGCGATCCCGGCCTTGGCGGCCCCGTAGTTGGTTTGGCCGACGTTTCCGTAGATGCCCGAGGGCGAGGACGTGTTGATGACTCTGGCGTCGAGCTCGGCACCGGACTTCGCCTGCTGGCGCCACCACGCGGCGGCGTGATGGGTGGGGCCGAACGTGCCCTTGAGGTGGACGGCCATCACCGCGTCCCAGTCGCTCTCGGACATGGAGAAGACCATGCGATCCCGCAGGATCCCGGCATTGTTGATGAGGATGTCGAGACCCCCGAAGGTGTCGATGGCCTGATGGATCATGTCCTTGGCCTGGTGAAAGTCGCTGACGTCGTCGCCGTTGGTGACCGCCTCGCCGCCGGAGGCGACGATCTCGTTGACCACCTGCTGGGCCGGGGTGATGTCCATACCCCCGCCGGCGGCGTCGCCCCCGAGGTCGTTTACGACCACCTTGGCGCCCTCGGCGGCGAGCATCAGCGCGTGCTCGCGGCCTATGCCGCGTCCCGCCCCGGTGACGACGGCCACCCGTCCTTCGCAGAGCCTGGCCATGGGCCTCCCCTATCATCCGTCATCGCTCGCAGGCATCTCGATGCCGGCGATCATGTTACGGCTTCCGGATGGCACCGATCGGAGCGCGAGATGGCGGCAGGCGAGGACATCGCAGCAGGGAACCGGCAATGGCTGCTGGCCCGGCGGCCGCTGGGGATGGTGTCGGAGTCGGACTTCGAGCTGGTTGAGCGGCCCGTTCCGGAGATCGGACCGGGGGAGGTGTTGGCCCGTGTCCGGTGGCTGTCCTTCGAGCCCGCCATGCGCGGCTGGATGGACGAGCGGGAGAGTTACGTGGCGCCGGTGGAAGTCGGTGCGCCGATGCGGGCGCCCGGCCTGGCGGAGGTAGTGGCGTCGAACGACCCCGACTATGTCGCCGGCGACGTGGTCTTCGGGATGATGGGTTGGTCGGAATACGTGACCGGCCGCTGGTCTGCCGAGACCGCCGGCCGGGGTTACCGCCGGGTCCCCGCCGGCATGCCCGCCGAGATGTTGCTGGGCCCGCTCGGCAGCACGGGCATGACGGCATACGTGGGGCTGCTGGACGTGGGCCGTCCCGAACCCGGCGACACCGTCGTGGTGTCGGGAGCGGCGGGGGCGACCGGCTCGGTGGCTGCGCAGATCGCCCGCATCAAGGGCTGCCGTGTCGTGGGCATCGCCGGCGGTGCCGAGAAGTGTCGCTGGCTGCTGACCGAGGCGCGGCTGGACGCCGCCATCGACTACAAGAACGAAGACCTCGGTTCCCGCCTGCGCCGGACCTGTCCCGACGGCGTGGACGTGTACTTCGAGAACGTGGGCGGCGCCGCCCTCGAGGCGGTGCTGGACAACCTGGCGTTCGGTGCCCGCATCGCGCTGTGTGGGCTGATCTCGGGCTACAACGACGCCGAGGCACGACCCGGGCCCCGCAACCTGTTCCAGCTGATCGTCCGGCGCGCCTCGATCCAGGGACTGCTGCTGTGGGATTTCCTGGACAGGCTCCCGGAGGCCTCGGTGGATCTGCGGCGCTGGGTCGAGGCGGGCGAGATCGCCTACCGCGTCGACACCCAGGAGGGGTTCGAGAAGATCCCGCGTACGTTCCTCCGGCTGTTCAGCGGGGCCAACGAGGGTAAGCAACTGCTGCGGCTGTGACCGTTTCCCCTGGTTATCCAGTGGAAATCCCCAGTTCTGTCCCCAAATTCTCGTAGTGTGCTCCCCGGTCCGGGCGGTTCGCACGCGCTATGATCTCACCCCGTTGGAGTGTCCCATCGGGAGAGGCGCACGATGAAGCTCAAGAGACTGTTCGTACTTGCCGGGGTGATGACGCTGGTCGGAATGCTGTGGGCATCACCTGCGGCCGCCGACGGCCATCTTCCCACCATCACGATCGACCCGGCCAGCGTGCCGGCGGAGGTGGGTGATGTCACCGTGACGGTCGCCGGGGCCAACTGGTCCGAGCCGACGCCGTTCTTCATCGTTGCCTGCCCCGGTGCCGCGGGCGATCCGGCTGCGCCGCTGGCCCTTACCAGCGCCCCCGAGGCCATTGCCATGTGTCCGGACCTCATGGCGGCGGTTGTCGCCGTGACGTGGGACGACGGCAGCTTCACGACGGAGTGGACGGCCGGCATCACGCAGGCCGACATCGACGCCGGCGCTCTCGTCGTCATGGCGGGATGGTTGAGCACCGACACGCTCGCCGATCCCGAGTCGTTCGCCACAGTCGGGGTCATCGCTATCGGCGAGACCATGGACGACTCCGGTGAAGAGGAGCCGATGGACGACTCCGGCGAGACCATGGACGACTCCGGTGAAGAGGAGCCGATGGACGACTCCGGCGAAGAGATGGACGACGCGGCCGATGAGGAGCCGATGGACGGCACTGGCGATGAGGAGCCGATGGACGGCACGGGCGATGAGGAGTTGCCCGTGACCGGTTCGGAGAGCAACCTGCTCGTCATCGTGGGTGCCGGCATCCTGGCGGCCGGCCTCTTGGTGATCGGCGCCGGACGGCGCGTGCGCACCGCCATCCGCTAACGGAGCGCCCGCTCAGCGGGCATTGGAATCGAATCTTGCGAGGGCCGGACTTCAAGTCCGGCCCTCCTCAGTTGCGGGGGATGTCGCTCCAGGGAACGTCCCGGTCCACCTGTGGTTCCTTGGGCAGGCCCAGCACGCGCTCGCCGAGGATGTTGCGCATGATCTCCGACGTGCCGCCCTCGATGGAGTTTGCGCGGGCTCGTAGGAACAGGCGGCTCGTGTCGAACGAGCCTGAACCGCCTGCCTGCTCGGGACGCACCATGGGGTAGCCGTGTGCGTGCACCATGCCACCGCTGCCCCGCACGTCCACGGCGCACTCGAGGATCTCCTTGTTCAACTCCGCCGACAGGAGCTTCCCGACCGACCCTTCGGGGCCCGGCACGCCCGCCGACGCAGACTCGCGGGCGCGCAGGTTCGTGAGCCGGAGCAGTTCGGCGCGGATCCATAGCCTGCTCACCCGGTCCCGCGCCAGGTGATGGGCGGCCGTCCCGGGCGCCGGCGCATGGTCGATCCACTCCTTGACGAGGGTCCCGATGTTCCCGGAGCCTCTGGCGGGCACACCCCCGCCGAGCGCCACCCGTTCGTTCATGAGCGTCGTGATTGCACCGCCCCAGCCCTCACCTCGCGCGCTGATGCGCATGGAGTCGGGGATGCGCACGTCGGTCATGAACACCTCGTTGAACTCGGCCTCGCCGGTGATCTGGAACAGCGGCCGCACCTCGACCCCCGGTGCCTGCATGTCCATCATGAAGTAGGTCATGCCCTTGTGCTTGGGCTGGGTGGGATCGGTCCGGGCCAGCAGCATCCCCCAGCGCGCCACGTGGGCCAGCGTCGTCCACACCTTCTGGCCGTTGACGATCCACTCCTCGCCGTCGAGGACGGCGCGGGCCGCCAGTCCGGCCACGTCCGAGCCGGCTCCCGGCTCGCTGAACAGCTGGCACCAGATCTCCTCACCGGTGAAGCAGGGTCGCAGCAGCCGGTCCTTCATCTCGTCGGTGCCGTGTGCCAGCACCGTGGGCATGCCCATTCCGATGCCGATCGGGTTGACGGCCAGGTTGTGGTACTGGCGCCCGCCGTTCGCCAACTCGTCGTCAACGACGGCCTGGGCCTGCGGCTTCAGCCCGAGCCCGCCCAGGCCTGCCGGGAACTGGACGACGGCCAATCCCCGGTCGAACTGCTCGCCCCGGAACGTCGCCATGCCAGCGTCGCTGCCCATATCGGCGACCAGATCACGCGTCATGCCTCGGAGCCGGTCGGTGCTGATCTCGCTCATCGCTGGTGGCGTCCCTCTGTCGTTGCTCCTCGGGGGAAGCGCCAAGGTCGTGTGCTTGCCCTCGGGGGGTAGGTATCGGGCGTTCCCCGCTGCCAGAATGCTAACCGTGACACTTCGGCGCATCCTTGCCGGCGCCAGTCTGGCCGTGTCCCTCGTGCTGGTCGGCGGCTGCGGCTCCATCGAGCCGGAGCCGGGCGCTGCCGAGGCCGCCTCGCCCGCGACGACGGTGGCCCCGTCTCCACCGCCTGTGCCCGAAGCGGAGGCGCCGCCCGCGCCACAGCCGAGTGAGGCTCCGCCGTCTCCGCCCGCGAGTGAACCGGAGGCACTGCCCGTGCCCGCCCCGCCGCCTACGAGCGCGCCGCCGCCGACAGAGGCACCGCCGCCCGCGCCGAGCGAGCCGCCCTCTCCCGGCGAGCCGTCGACCACCACGTCGACCACCACGTCGACCACGGAGCCGTCGCCCTCACCGGAGCCGCAACCGCCGGCCACCGAGCCCCCGCCCGACCCGCCGCCGGCCACCGAGCCGGATCCGCCACGTGGCTATGAACCGCCCGGACCCCCTCCGCCGCCGTCCACGACCACGAGCACGACCGCGGCGCCTCCACCGACCACGGCGCCGCCGCCGCCTCCACCACCACCCGCGGCGCCGGCCGCCGACGTGGTCATCGCCGTGGCGTTGGTGGACGGTCGCATCGAGGCCGAACGCCGCTACGAGGTCTCCTTCGGCGACACGGTTGAGGTCCGTGTCACCTCCGACGTGGCCGAAGAGGTCCATCTCCACGGGTACGACCTGTACCTGCAGCTCGAACCGGGCGCCACGGTGACTCTGACCTTTGAGGCCGATCTGCCCGGCGTGTGGGAGGCCGAACTGCATCCCTCGCACCGGGAACTCTTCCAGTTGCAGGTCTCGTGAGGAACCGCTGACCGATGCCAGGCCCGATCCTTCCGTCATTCCGGCCGAGGCCGGAATCCAATCGGCGGCACGGCCTGCGCCTGTCGCCGTTCGCACTGTTCGCGCCGAGGCGATGACTATTCCCGCAGGCGTGCTGGCGCACGGCATCGGTGTGCGCGGTGACCTGCCGATCCCCGTGTGGATGTTCGCCTACGTGGCGGGCGCTGCTCTGATCGTCTCGTTCCTGCTGCTCGGCAGCTTCTGGCAGAAGCCAAGGCTGGAAGGCCGCTTCGCACCCCGCCCGCTGCCCAACGCCGTTCAGCCGGTGGCCGGTGGGCTGGCCGTCGTGCTGCGCCTGTTCGGCCTCGCGATGTTCGTCGTGGTGCTGTGGGCCTCTCTGGCCGGCGACCTCGGGGCGTACGCCACGATCGCCCCGGTTGCGGTGTACGTGGGGGTCTGGGTGGGGCTGCTGTTCCTCTCCGCCGTCTTCGGCGACGTGTGGCGCCTCCTCAGCCCCTGGGAGACGCTGGCTCTGGTGGGCGCGGCGGTGCGCCGGCGCTTCTTCGGCCACGTGCCGCCACACAAGCTCTGGCGACCCGACCCGGTGCGCAGTGGCTGGCTGGGTGTGGCGACGATCCTCTGCTTCGCCGCCCTGGAACTGGTGCACCCCAACCCGCCGGAGACCCGCCTGCTCGGTATCGCCATCGCCGCCTATTCGGGGCTGATGCTGGCGGGGGCGACGCTCTGGGGCCGCGAGTGGCTACGCCAGAGCGAGGGGTTCGGCGTGGTGTTCCGCCACATCGGCGCCATGGGGATCTTCTGCGGCGATGGGAAGGGTCGGCTGGCCGTTCGCCCCCCGATCGTCGGTCTGGCACGCCTGCGCATGACCCTGCCGCACACCTTCGTGCTGTTGCTGATGCCGGGCACAACCAGCTTCGACGGCATCTCCCGTACCGAGTGGTGGGGCGGCCTGCTGGGGCCGCGCCTCGGCTGGGAGACGGTCGGCTTCGGTACGTTCGGGCTGCTGCAGTTCGCGGCCGATTTCGTGGTGCTGTACATCGCGGCGATGGCGGTCGGCGCCGCGCTCACCCGCACGCCGCTGCGGAAGATGCTGACCGACTTCGCCCCCTCCATCGTGCCGATCGCCTTCGCCTACCACGTGGGGCACTACTTCTCGCTGGTCATCTTCGAGGGTCAGAACTTCCTGGCCCTGCTCTCGCGCCCCTTCGGCGGGACCGCCGACCTGTTCGGCACGGCCCACTTCGACGTCAACTACCTGCTGGTCTCCACCGGGGCGATCGCCCTCGTGCAGGCTCTCACAACAGTTGCGGGCCACTTGGCGGGCGTGGTCCTGGCGCACGACAAGGCGGTCTCCCGGTTCTCGCCGCGCAAAGCGCTGCGGTCCCAGTACGGGTTGCTGGTGATGATGCTGGCCTTCACGATCACCGGCATCTTCCTGCTGCTCAACGCCTGACGTCCCCGCCGTCGCTC
>JAPONU010000458.1 GCA_026713745.1 bacterium | reverse complement strand
GTGGCCGAGAAGCTCGTCGACATCGACTACCCGATCGGGGCGAGGCGGCTGATCGTGGACATCGACTACTTCGAGACCTACAACCGAGCCAACGTCACGCTGGTGGACGTGAAAGCGGCGCCGATCACCGAGATCACGCCCGGGGGACTGCGCACCTCCGCCGGTCACTACGACCTCGACGTGCTGGTCTACGCCACCGGCTTCGACGGGATGACCGGCGCGCTGCTGTCGATGGACCTCCGCGGCGTGGGCGGGCTGGCGCTGCGGGACAAGTGGGCCGGCGGGGCCGGCACCTACATGGGCCTGGTCGCCTCCGGGTTCCCGAACCTGTTCATGATCACCGGGCCGGGCAGCCCGGCGGTGTTCAGCAACGTGATGCTGTCCATCGAGCAGCACGTGGACTGGATCGCCGACTGCCTGGCGTACTTGGTCGCGGGCGACTTCGAGCGCATCGACGCCGACCCCGACGCCGAGGCCCGCTGGACCCGGCACGTGGACGACCTGGTTGCCGGGAGCCTCGTCGGCAGGACGAACTCGTGGTGGACGGGGGCGAACATCCCGGGCAAGCGACGCGGCATCACCATGTACCTCGGCGGAACCCACAACTACCGGGCCGCCTGCGACGAGGTGGCCGCCAACGGCTACGAGGGATTCACCCTCACCCGCTCAGCCGACCCGCGCTAACAGAAAAGGGACCCCGTGAGTTCCGGGGTCCCGTCACCTGGGGTATACGGCTGCATTCGGCGTGCGCCTACTAACCGGAACCTTCAGGCACTCACAATGTTAGGCAGTTGCCGGCTCGGATTGCAATCCACATGCTCAGAAGACGACAATCCGATTGGTCCAATGGCGGCCTGTGTGGGTGCGGCGAGTGCTGAGATCGGTCCGGCAAATCGCGGCGAGGGTGCGATCGAGGTCGTGCATATTGCTATCGCCCTCGATGGCTCGGCGATGGGATCCTGAAATCAGGTCTGAGATCTGGATGGCGTGCGATGTGGTGGAGTCGGCGTAGTAGATCGTCGGATGGAGGGGGAGGCGGTGGCTTGCCACATACGTCCCTACGCAATTGCTCACGTGGGCGTCGAGGCCGTCGTTGGACCGATCCATGACGATAAGGCCACTGTCGTGGTGGTGAGCGCATTCCACTGCGAAGTGCTGGACGAGAGCTTGGAACTGAAGCGGCATCGTGGCCTGCTGTCGCATCGGGTGGTGCATGTTGGCCTTTTTGATGCTCGCCGTGTAGACGGTGCAGTCGAGGCCTTGGAGGATCCGGACGCACTCGGACACGAAGGAGCGATTCTGCTGCCGCTTCCAGGTGTTCGGTCTGATGATCTGAGTGGCCTTGACTTCCCATTGGCTTGGATGACCATGTTCTGGGAAGAATCGGGCCTTGGCGCCTGCAATCCTGCGGTGCAGGGTCGGGACGCTTGCTGAAGCGATGGAGAAGCCACCGATGACGATGGCGCGGGAGGCATGGCGGGGCGCGGGGTGGCCCGAGTCATCCAGGAACAGGACTCGGGCGTCGGATAGGGGTCCCACCACTGGAAGGGGCGGTCGATCGGCGGATCCGTCGGGCTTGGGGCGGGTCGTATCGGTCATGCACACATGATGGCCGGAGAGCACGGTACCGCCACCCTCAATATTATTGGATTCCCTTAGGACAGAATCGGGTCCCGGTTCGTCCAAGCACGTTCGACCGTCTTGTACGTGAAGCCTCCTGCAGCGGCGACGACATCACACGCTGAATGAGCTGGCGAGGTCTCGTTTCGCGTAGGGCTTAGCCCAAACCGGCTGCGCAGGTCATACACGGCGAGGCTGAACATCGAGTCTCGTGCGCTCGTTGTCCGCGGACTCGTCCGGGGTCGGGTCCGAACTCCGGCGAGAACGTCCGCCACCCACTCCGCGAGATCCATCGGAAGCGGGACGGCGCCGCGGAGCGCTTCCTGCGCGATCAGACTGACTGCCTCCCAATCGAGCTTGGCATGGCGGGAACGCTGGATCAACTCGCTGAGCATGGCTGGGCGCGCTCCTTCCGGTAGACACGCATATGAGTGCGCCCAACTCTTCGCGGCGTCCTGCCACAGGTCAGACCGGTAGTCGATGTAGTTGCGGCGGACATACTCCACCAGTCCCTTGAATCGCAGGTCATCCATGACCTGCCTCCGCCAAACCGGCGCTCAGGACGCGGGGGAGGGGTCTGCGGCCGCTTTGACGTCGTCCTCGGTGACGCGGCCGCCGGGGCCGGTGCCGACCACCGAGTCGAGATCGATGCCAAGTTCGGCCGCCAATCGCCGGGCACGCGGTGTGATCTGCCGCCCAGGCCCGCTCCCGGCCACCGCGGGCGCCGGAGCCGGGCGGTCGGCGACCCGATCCGGCGCGGCGACGGTGCCTCGCTCGTGCTCGACTGCTTCCCGTCGTCCCTCGCTTGTATCGGGCTCGACGGCGCCGGCAGGGCCGATGACGGCGAGTAACTCGTTGACGGCGACGGTCTCGCCTTCGGGCACAAGGATGCGTTGGAGCACGCCGTCGCCTGTGGCCACCAGTTCCTCGGTGACCTTCTCCGCCTCGATCTCGGCCACCACCTCGCCGGCCGCCACCTGGTCGCCCTCGCGCTTGCGCCAGGCGATGATCGTGCCCTCCTGCATCCCCATGCCGAACTGGGGGAGCCGGATCTCGGTGACCGCGGTCATTGGTTCGGCTCGCCGGTGAGCACTGTCATGCCATGAGTTCGCGGGCAGCGGCTGCGATCCGATCGGCGTTCGGGTACAGGGGCCGCTCGAGGGCGGTGCTGTAGGGGATCTGGGTGTGGGGTGTCGTCACCCGGCTGATCGGCGCCTGGAGGTCCCAGAACGCCTCCTCGGCGACGATCGCGGCCACCTCGGACGCCACCGAGCCCATCTCGTGGGCGGGATCGGCGACGACGAGCCTGCCGGTCTTGGCGACCGAGTTCAGCACGGTCCGGCGATCCAGGGGCACAATCGACCGGAGGTCCACCACCTCCGCCGAGATCCCCTCGCCGGCGAGTTCTTCCGCCGCGGTCAAGGCATGGGCGACCGCTCCCGCCAGGGCCACGACGGTGAGGTCGTCGCCCTCTCGCCTCACGTCGGCCTCGCCGAGCGGGACGACGTGGTCGCCGTCGGGTACTTCGCCGCGCTGGCCCCACAGACCGCCGTCCTCGAAGCTGATCACGGGGTCATCATCACGGATCGCCGCCTTGAGCATCCCCTTGGCGTCGGCGGGCGTGGCCGGCGCGATGAGCTTCAGGCCGGGGATCGTCATGAGGGTGGGGTAGGGGCGGTCGGAGTGCTGGGCGGCGTTGCCGCGGTTGTAGAGCATGGGCGCCATCAGCGTGATCGGCAGCTTGGCCTGCCCGCCGTAGAGGTAGGTGGACTTGGCGATGATCGAGACGAGCTGGTCGAACGCCACGTACACGAACGGCGCGATCAGCATGTGCACCACGGGACGCATGCCCACCATGGCCGCGCCGGCGCCGGCCCCGACGAAGCCGGCCTCGGAGATCGGCGTGTCACGGACCCGCTCGTTGCCGAACTTGTCGACGAGTCCCCCGGTGGAGCCCATC
>JAPONU010000457.1 GCA_026713745.1 bacterium | reverse complement strand
CTCGCCGTGGCAGGTCCGGCACCGCCCACACCACCGGCACGACCGGGTGCGGCACGTCCGACGCGACCGGCACAACCGACATGACCAGCGCCACCGGCGCAACCGGCAAGTCCGACGCGACCGGCACAACCGGCACAACCGACATGACCAGCACGCCCGGGTGCGGCCGGTCCGACACGCCCGGCACAACCGACATGACCAGCGCCACCGGCGCAACCTGCACGCCCGGCGCCACCGGCACAACCGACATGACCGGCGCCACCGACATGACCGGCACGAAGTCGGCCGCGGCGCCCGGTGCTCATGAGCGCGGATCCGCCAGGGCGCCCAGCAGGCCGGCCACGTCGCCGGCGATCGCCAGGGCGCCCGCGCGCTCGGTGATCTCGTCGCGGCGGGCCGACTCCAGGAGACCGTCGGTGTTGTCGGCGAACTTGGCGGCCAGCTCGCCCGCGCTGAGCGGCAGCTGCGGCCCGCCCCGGTTGACCGGCCGTTCCTCGACCAGCCTCGATCCGCTCCGGGTCTCCACGGTGAGGACCGCCGGCAGCTGGTAGGGGTAGATCTCCAGCAGGTCCGGGTCACCCACCACCTCGATGCGGCGCATCAACTCGCGCCGGCGCGGCTCGCGGACCAGAGCGTCGCTGAAATCGTCGAGGCCCAGCCCCAGCCCGCCACCGCCGCAGAGCGCCGCCGCCACTGCGTACGGCCCGCTGAACTGCGCTGCGTAGCCGCTCTCGGGAGCGCGCTTGACCTCCGGCGGCTCGCCGATTGTGCGGACCGTCGGCGGCGCCACGGCCAGGCACGCCGCCGCCACGTCCTCGGGCCGCAGCCCGCGCGCCCGCAACGCCAGGGCCGCATCAACACCCGCATGGGTGAAGTGGTTGGCCGGATAGGGCTTGTAGGCCACGTCGGCGGCGTGCCAGCGATCGCCGATCCCCTCGGTGACCGCCTCGAACCGGGCGGCGTCGCCCAGGAAGGCCGCGAACAGCCCGAACGTGCCTTCCAGCGCCGTGGGAGCGCCCGTGAGCCCGCGGCACGCCAGGTCGGCGGCGGTCACCCCCGCCCGGGCCGCCCAGCCGCAGTGCAGGCGCTTGACCGTGCCGCCGGTGCGGTTGGACTCCAGGATCCCTCCGGCCATCGAGCAGGCCACCGCCATGGCGTGGGTCGCCGTGGCGGCGTCGGCGCCGCGGAGGCGGGCCGAGGCGGCCGCGGCGCCCAGCGTCCCGCAGATGGAGGTGGCGTGCTGGCCCCGGTCGAAGAACAGCGACCGGCGGCCGTGCGGATCGAAACCCGCCATGCCGACCCGCACGCAGACTTCGATACCCACAGCGATCGCCGCTGGGACGTCGGCGGTGCTCTCGGCGGCGCTCTCCGCGGTGGCCAGCACCGCGGGCACGATCGAGGCGCTGGGGTGCAGGATCGACGGCAGGTGCGTGTCGTCGTAGTCCAGCGAGTGCCCGAGCACGCCGTTCACGAACGCCGCCTCTGCGGCCGGCAGCCGCTCGGTCATCCCGATGGCGCCGGCCTGCGGGGAACCCCCGGTGTCCCGGGCGAACCCCATCACGGCCCTGCTGGTGTCCAGCGTCGTGGCGCGGACGGCGATGCCGACGATGTCCAGGACGCGGCCGGGCATCTCCGCCCGCAGACCATGGGGCACCGCCCCGGTGGCAAGGGCCCCGAGCGCTTGCAGGATCGTTCCGGTCGAAGCGGTCCCAGCCGGCGCGGTCACGGTCGGGCTCGTCACGGTCGCGAGGCGTCGGACCCGACGACGATGGCGAGGGGGCGGGCGGGAGCGCCGGTGGCTCCGAACACGTTGAGATGCCCCAGCACGAACAGGAACTCGAAGGCGCCGGCCTCGCTCAGTTCGTCGAGGTCCAACGCCTCGATGATGTTGATCCCGGCCTCGACGAGCAGGATCCGGTGCACCGGCAGCAGCGAGTGGCCGGCGCCGGGGGCGAGCACCTCGCAAGCGAGCGTGTCGGCGCCCACCAGCGAGACGCGGCGCGCCGCCAGCCAACCGGCGGCGGCGGTTCCCACACCGGGGACGCCGCTGCGCACGCCGCGATACCGCTCGGGATCCGCGGCGTGGCGCCCCCAGCCGGTCCGGACCAGGACGGCGTCGGTCGCCCGGATGGGCGTGGCCTGCGATGCGGCGGTTGCCTCGAGGTCCTCGACGGTGACCTCGTAGCCGGGCGGGCAGCAGTCCACGCCCAGGTGGCCGGGCACGTCAGCCAGCACGCCGCGCCCCACGAAAGGCGGAAGTTCGTGGATGCCCAGCGACTCGAAGCGCCCACCGGTCTGCGCTCGCCGGGCATCCACCTCGCCGTGGAGCAGGCCGTCCTGGCTGACGTGGGCCAGCGCATCCACGTGCGTGCCGACGTGGCAGCCCAGGCTGATCAGATCGGACGCGGCCGAGCCGCCGTCGGCGCGGACCCGGTCGCCGTGACGACGGTCCAGGCAGTGGCGGAACGCCGCATGGTTGGGCGACTGGGCGATGCCGTTGCGCAGCGGGCGCCCCAGGTCGAACACCCGTGCACCGTCGATGAGTTCCAGCAGGCGGCGCTGGTCCGGGTGGCGCTGGGCCAGGCGCTGCCGATCGTCGGTCGTGGTCATGCCAGGACGCGCCGATCCCGCAGCGCGGCGATGACGCCGGGAGCGATGTCCAACTCGCCTCCGAGGATCGCGTCGGTGTCCGCTCCCAGCGGCCGGCCGGTGTGGCGGACCTCCCCCGGCGTCTCCGACAGCCGGAAGGGAACGTCCTGCATGCGCAGCGGGCCCAGATCCTCATCCGGCACGGCCACCACCGCGCCGCGATGAACGACCTGCGGGTCGGCGACGTACTCGGCGACGCCGTAGACCGGGGCAATCGCCACGTCGGCGGCCTCGAAGGCGGCGGTCACCTCAGCGAGGGTGCGTTCCCCGATCCAGGCGGACATGAGGGCGTCGATCTCCTCGGAGTGAGCGGCTCGACCGGCGCCGGTGGCGAACCACGGCTCGGTGGCGATGTCGGGGCGTCCCACCAGCGCAAGGGCCCGCGCCGCCACCGGGTCGGCGCTGGCCGACACCGCCACCCAGGAGCCGTCGGCGGTGAGGTAGGTGTTGCGGGGGGCGTTGTTGAGCGACCTGTTCCCGTGGCGGGCCGCTTCCTGGTGGAACTGGTCGTAGTTCAGGATGTGCGGGCCGAGGGCCGCCGCCATCGGTTCGAGGATGCTGAGATCGATGACCTGGCCCTCGCCCGCCGCGTCGCGGTGGCGCAGGGCCATCAGCACGGCGGCCGCGGCGGCGAGGCCGGCGACGCTGTCGGCCAACCCGAACGGCGGGAGCGTGGGGGGACCGTCCGGCTCGCCGGTCATGTGCGCGAACCCGCTCATGGCCTCGATCAGCGTTCCGAAGGCAGGGCGCGAGGCGTAGGGGCCGTCCTGGCCGAACCCGGTCACCCGGCACAGGACCAGCCGCGGGTTGACCTCCGACAGCCGATCCCAGCCGAGCCCCCAGCGTTCGAACGTGCCGGGGCGGAAGTTCTCGACGACCACGTCCGCGGTCGCCACGAGCTTCTCGAAGACCGCTGCCGCCTCCGGGTCGCCCAGGTAGAGGCCGATGCAGCGCTTGTTCCGGCTGACCATCTTCCACCAGAGCCCGTGACCGTGGCGCGAGCGACCGTGGCCCCGCAGGCTGTCGCCCCGCCCCGGATGCTCGATCTTGATCACGTCCGCGCCGTAGTCGCCGAGCATCTGGCAGGCGAGCGGGCCGGCGAGCATCGTGGAGCAGTCCAGGACCCGCAGATCGGCCAGCGGACCGGACCTCGGTAGCTCTGCGCGCCGACTCGAATCCACGGCCAGATTGTAAACGCTGTTTCGGTCAGCGGAACAGACTCGCCGTCCGGTCGGGTCTCCGGTGGCCTTGGGCGAGAGATTCCACCCCGAATGCGCGCCGAGTAGCATGGTGTTCCTCTGAGCGGAACACCGGTACGCGTAGCGGGAACGGGAGGTGCGTAGGTGGGCACACCGCCGGATCACTCCGGGGCGCCGGCAGCCGGTGGTCGGGACGGCGCAGACGCAGGCCGGCCGCGACCGGAACCCGAGACCGACCGCGGCACAACCGCCGGAGACCGGATCCCCCCGACCCCGGAACCCGAACCGGTCCGCGGCGGAGACGGCGGTGAGCCCGCGGTCGAGACCCCGTCGGGACGCGGCGTCGCCTCCGTCGAACGTGCCGCCAGGGTGCTGTTCTGCCTCGCCCGGGCCGGCGCCCCCGTCGGCGTGACCGGCGTCGCCTCCGAACTGGGCATCTCCAAGGCCGTGGTGCATCGGATCCTCACGTCGCTCTCCCAGCGGGATCTCGTCACGATGGACCCCGGCACGCGCCTCTACTCCCTCGGGCCGGCCGTCCTGGAACTGGCGGCCTCCTACCGCTCCCAACTCGACATCAGGTTGATGGCGACGGCGACGATGCGGGATCTGGTGGAGACGACCGGGGAGACCTCCACCCTGTCGATCCTGCACAACGACCGCCGCGTCTACGTCGACCAGGTCACGCCCAACCGGGAGGTCAGGATGACCGTGGAGGTGGGCGCGTCGTTCCCGCTGCACGCGGGTGCCTCCTCGAAGGCCTTCCTGGCATGGTTGCCCGAGGAGCGCCGGCGCGCCTACCTGGCCTCACCTCTGGAGTCCCTGACCGATGCCACGATCACCGACTCCGCCGAACTGCGCCGGGAACTCTCGCTCATTCGCCAACAGGGTTTCGCGGTGTCCCTGGGCGAACGCCAGGCGGGCGCGGCCTCGGTGGCGGCGCCCCTGCTGGACGAGCAACTCTCGCCGGTGGCCGTGCTCAGCGTCTGCGGACCACTTCAGCGGTTCACCCCGGCGATCGCGGGCGTGGCGGCCGAGGTCGTCAGAGCCACCAGGACCCTGTCCCGCAAGCTCGGCGCACCCGTGGAGTGAGCGTGCCGCAAGTCACCGTCGCCGCAGTCCAGTTCGCGACGTCCACCGATGTCACCGAGAACCTGGCCACCTGCCTGCGGATGATCGACGCCGCCGCGGCGACGGGCGCGCAGCTCATCGTGCTCCCGGAGTTCTGCAACCATCTCTCGGTCTACGACAGTGCCGAGCACTGCCATAGCGTGGCTTTGGACCTCGACGGACCCTTCGTGGATTCCTGCGCCCGGCGCGCCCGCCGCCATCAGGCGTACGTCGTCCTCACCGTGACCGTGAGGCGTCCGGACGGTGTGACAATCACCAACCTGCTGCTCGATCCCCGCGGGCGGGTCGCCGCCGAAGCCGACAAGCAGACGCTGATGGGCAACGAGCGAGACTACCTGCGGTCGGGACCGCGGGTGGCGCCGGTCATCGAGACCGCGTTCGGGAGGATCGGCATGTACTCCTGCATGGACGGCGTGACCTGTGAGGTGCCGCGGGCGCTCGCCGTCGGGGGTGCGCTCCTGTTGACCAACAGCCTCAATTCCTTCGCCCTCGACGAGGCCGCGCTCCACGTTCCGGTGAGGGCCGTGGAGAACCAGGTCTTCGTCGTGGCCGCCAACAAGGTGGGACCGCTCGTGCCCGCCCACCTTCTGGAGGCCTTCGTCGCCGCCCTCGACATCCCGGCGGCCGCGCTCGACGGGGCCGGGGAGAGCCAGATCGTCGCGCCGGACGGCTCCGTGCCGGCGAAGGCGCCCCGCTCCGGTGAGCACGTGGTGAGCGCCACGGTGGATCTCACAGAGGTGGACCGCGCCCGCGCCGCCCACCAGCTGCCGGCCCGGCGCCCGCAGCTCTACGCGGCCCTCGCCGGATCGCGAACCCTGACCCCCCCGTCGAACAGCGCCGAGACCCTGCTCGCCGGCGCCGCGGCGGCGCCGAGCGGCGTGGCCAAGTTACTGGAGGCCGGGGCGAGCCTTCTGGTCCTGCCCGAATTCTGCGAGCCACCCGCGACGATCCCGCACGGGGTGACGGTCGTCGGGACCCGCCGCGACGGCAGCCGGCACCTCGGTGTGGTCGCCGACGCCTCCGGCGTGCTGCTCGAGCAGCCGCAGCTCCATCACACGGCCAGATTGCCCTGGGCCGCCGGCGACGGCGACGGGCCGGCGACGCTGGACCTCCCCTGGGGGCGCCTCGCCGTGGCGATCGGTGACGACATCGCCCTGCCGGAGGTGGCCCGCCTCGCTGCGCTGGCGGGAGTGAACGTGCTGGCGGTGTGCCATCGGCCCACTCGACCCGCCGACATGGAACTCCTGCTCGCGGAGCGTGCGGCCGAGAACCGTCTCTGCATCGTGGCGGCGTCACCGGCCGGCCCCACAGCCGGCTGCGCGCTGATCAGCCCGCCCGCCTACTCGCTATTCGCCACGGATCGTGCGCAACCTTTCGACGGCACGATCAACGTGCCGGATTTGCTGCGCATCGGGCCGGGGCAGGATCACCTCGTCGGCCCGATCCACCCGCGCCGGGCCGCCCAGCGGGAGGTGTCGCTGCGGACCGATCTGGTTGCCGGGCGCGCCCGCGCCGCCGCCGCCCGGCTCGCCGGCTCCTGAGGCTCCCGAAGCCGCACGGCCGCACGGCCGGACGGCTCGTGACCCCGGCGCGCCCCGCCTCGTCGTTCCGGCGACGACCGGGACCTGGACCAACGGGACGCGCCCGCGGCGGCCCGCCGAACGGGCACCGACCCCATCCCGCCCCGGACGCGCCCACGGCGACCCGAGGAGACCCCGGCGTCGATTGCCCGGCACGCGGCGGCGATCAGACAGCGCGGGCGGGCGTCGCCTCGACCCGAGGAGACCCCGGCGTCGATTGCCCGGCACGCCTCTGCCCGGCACGCTTCGTGGCGCTCACGCAGGCGGCGCCGGCCGTATCCGGTCCGCAAGGTCCAGCGTGCGCCGTGCCAGCCGGACCGTCGCGCCGTCCACGAAGGTCCCGGCGGCGGCCGTGGGGCCTCCGCCGGCGGCGAGGTGGGCCTCCACGATGCGTCTGGCCCGGTCGATCTCCCCGTCGTCGGGCGTGAAAGCGGCGTTGACGGCTGCGACCTGGCGCGGGTGCAGCACGCTACGGCCTCCGAACCCCTGCCGGCGCAGTTGCCGGCTAGCGCGCTCCAGCGCCTCGTCGTCGCCCAGGTCGGTGTGAGCCGGACCGACGGGGGGCTCCAGCCCGGCCGCCGCCGACGCCACAACCACGTCGCTGCGGATCGCCCACAGCTCGCGCCCGTCCGTCGAGGGGCTCACGCCCAACTCGGCGCAGAGGTCCGCCTCTCCGAGAGCGAGACGCACCACCCGGGGGTGCGCCGCGATCCCGTCGAGGGCCCGCACGCCCGCGGCGGTCTCGATGAGGGCGTGTACCGCAACGGCGGCGGCGTCGCAGGCCCCCTCGGTGGCCTTGGGGATCACCGCTCCCGCGGCCTGCGAGCGGGCGACCATCGCCAGGTCCTCCTCCAGCAGATCCGGGTGGTTGTTGACCCGGACCCACACCGCCGCCGCCGGCGGCGGCTCGGCGAGCCATGCGGCCACTGCGGCGCGGGCCGCCTGCTTGTGATCAGCGGCGACGGCGTCCTCGAGGTCGACGATGACGGCGTCGGCCCCGGCGGCGGCGGCCTTGGCGAACCGGTCGGGCCGGTCGCCGGGGACGTAGAGATAGCTTCGATTCACCGGTGCTCTCCCTGGCTGGGACCGTTCCCGCCGGCGCGCGCCCACACCGCTGGTGTCACTGCGTGCCCCACGCTGCTGCCCGGCGGCTCCCCGGGCACCGCCGGCTCCCGCTGTTACGTTGACGTTCCGTCGCTTCGGTCAATCCCATAAGCCCGGCACCCGCT
>JAPONU010000456.1 GCA_026713745.1 bacterium | reverse complement strand
GAAGCTGGGAATGGCGCAGTAGCCGCAGCGGCGGTCGCAACCCTCGGCGATCTTCACGTAGGCCCACGGCGACTGCGCCGGCGGCCGGGGCATGTTGAGGAGATCCAGGTGGGGCACCGGGGCACCGCCGGCAACCTTCAGCGAGCGACGCAACCCGCGGCGGGTGGGACCCAGGGTGATCGGCTCGCCGAAACCCGCCACGGCGTCTATCTCGGGCCGGTCTTCGAGCAGCCGGGAGCCGGCCCGCTCGGCCAGGCAGCCGGTCACCACCAGTTGCGCACCGTCGCGCCGCTGCGCAGCCAGGCTGTCGACGGTCTCCAGCGACTCGCGCCGCGCATCGTCGATGAAGGCGCAGGTGTTGACCACCACGAGATCCGCCTCGGACACTTCGGCGGCCGGCCGGAATCCGTCGCCGGCGAGCCGCCCCGCGATCTTGTCGGAGTCGACCTGGTTCTTGGGACATCCCAAGGTCTCCAACCAGTACCGCCGCGCCACGAACTCTGAGCGTACCCCCGGCACCCGAGTCGCCGATGGTTGAGGACCCGGGGCTGCGCCGAAGGCGACATCCCGCCGCGCTGCGGCCCGGACCGGGCAGCGGCCTTGGTCGGCGCGCCATGGTGCCGGTAGCCTGAGAGGTACCGGAGCCCCAGTGGGTGGCTCCGCCCGAATTGACGAGAGGTGAAGCTCCCATGGGCGACTGGTGGAACGCCCTGACCGGCGACCTGCAAGTCTTCTACCTGATCGGCATCGTCGCGGGCGCTTTCCTGATGTTGCAACTGGTGCTGATGACCCTCGGCGTCGGTCTGGACTTCGACATCGACTTCGACGCCAGCGACGCCGACGTGGGCTACCTGTCGCTGCGCAGCCTCACGGCCTTCTTCTTCGCCTTCGGCTGGACGGGCGTGCTCATGAAGCAGGGCGACAACTCCACGGCGGTCTCGGTGATCGTGGCGGTGATCGTCGGGCTGGCGGTGTTCTTCATCGTGGCGCTCATCTGGCGGCGGTTCGCCAGGATGAACGAGAGCGGCTCGCTCGACTACCACAGCGCCATCGGTGTCAACGGCACCGTCTACATCGCAGTCGCCGCCCACCGCACCCAGCCGGGCAAGGTGGAGGTGATGGTGCAGGGGCGGATGCGCGTAATCGACGCCTACACCACCTCGCCGCAGGACCTGCCCGCCAAGACCCGCGTCAAGGTGACCGACCTGGTGGACCCCACGACCGTCCTGGTCGAGCCGCTGACCTAGCGCCGGCCGAACCCGCAACCTGAGTTCTCTCCCCGAGATCCGCCGAAAGGAAACCAAATGGCAGTCATCGCCCTAGTCGTCGGCCTCGTCGCCGTCCTCCTGATCGCAATCCTGTGGGTGGCGTCGCGCTACAAGCGCTGCCCGTCGGACCGCATCCTCGTGATCTATGGCCGTGTCGGTGGCATCGGCGAGTCGGCCCGCTGCCTGCACGGCGGCGGCGCGCTCGTCTGGCCGATCATCCAGGGCTACGCCTTCCTGGACCTCACGCCCATCTCCATCGAGATCAAGCTGCAGGGGGCACTGTCGCAGCAGAACATCAGGGTCAACACGCCGGCCACGTTCACCGTCGGCGTCTCCACCGAGCCGGGCGTGATGCAGAACGCCGCCGAGCGGATGCTGGGGCTCAGCCTCGCCGAGGTGGAGAACCTGTCGCGGGACATCATCTTCGGGCAGATGCGCGTGGTCATCGCCACCATGCCAATCGAGGAGATCAACACCGACCGCGAGAAGCTCATCACCAACATCACCGAGTCGCTGGAGATCGAGTTGCGCAAGGTCGGGCTGCGGCTCATCAACGTCAACATCCAGGACATCACCGACGAGTCGGGATACATCGACGCCCTGGGCCGCGAGGCGGCCGCGCGGGCCATCAACGAGGCCAAGATCAAGGTCTCCCAGCAGGAGCGCGACGGTGACATCGGCGCCGCCGAGGCGAACCGGGAGCAGCGCATCCGGGTGGCGTCGGCCAACGCCACAGCCACCGAGGGCGAGAACGAGGCCAAGGTCACCGTGGCTCGCTCCGACAGCGAGCGGCGTCAGAAGGAAGCCGAGGCTGAGCGTGCGGCCACCGCATCCGAGCGAGTCACCCAGGCGCGCGCCGAAGGAGAGGCCTTCGCCGCCGAGGCCGCCGCCGAGGTCGCCCGCGCCGAGCGGGAGAAGGCCTCCCAGCAGGCCGACATCGTGGT
>JAPONU010000455.1 GCA_026713745.1 bacterium | reverse complement strand
TAACCGTACGGCAGCCCGTTGGATTCCAGGGCCGCCACCAGCGCCTCCGCCTGCTCCGGCGGCACAACAGGGTCGCTGTCGCCCTGCAGGACCAGCATGGGGCACGAGATCCGGTCGACCCGGTGGATCGGCGAGCGCTCCACATACAGATCGCGCTCCTGCGGGTAGGGGCCGACGAGTCGGTCCATGTAGTGCTTCTCGAACTTGTGGGTGTCGCGGGCCAGTGCCTCGAGGTCGGTGACGCCGTAGCGGATGAGGCCGGCGGAGAACACGTCGTAGTCGACGAGCGCCTGCAGCACCGCGTAGCCCCCCGCGCTGGCGCCGATGATCGCCAGACGATCGCCGTCCGCTTCGCCGCAGCCGGCCAGGTGGCGGGCCGCCGCCACGCAGTCGGCCACGTCGGTGACACCCCAGCCGCCGTCCAGAGCCCGGCGGTATTCCCGGCCGTAGCCGGTGCTGCCGCGGTAGTCCACGTCCACCACCGCTACGCCCCGGCTGGTCCAGTAGCGCAACCCCAGGTGAAGGGCGGTACGGGCCGCGCCGGTGGGTCCGCCGTGGGCCATCACCAGCAGCGGTGGAGGTCCGGAGCCTTCCGGTGCTCTGCAACCGGGGTTGGCCGGGCGGTAGAAGAGGGCGTGGGCGACAGCACCACCGGTGGTGGGGAACGTCACCGGCTCGGGCTCGGGCGTGAACCCGGGATCCAGGCTCAGCGCCGGCGGTGCGTACACGACACGGGCATCGGGCGTGCCGGCCGCACCGGTGATGTGCAGGATCTCGTTCTCGACCGACGGCGAGGCGGCCACACAGACCACGCCGGACTCCCAGGCGCGCAGGGCACCGAAGGAGGTGTGGGCGCGGTAGGCGACAGCCGGAGGAGCCGAGAAGTCCGTGGGCGTCGAAGCGTCACTGCTCGTCCCGCCCGCATCGCCGCTGCTCCCGGCGGTGCCGGCGCCTGCCGGGACGGCGTGGGCGGAACCCGGCCACTCGTCGACGAACCGCACCTCGTGACCTCCCGGGCGGGCCACCGCGTACGCCAGGCCGCTGCCTCCGCCGGCCGCCGGCCAGGAGGCGTACCGGCTCATGCCAAAGATCCACGGAGCGGTCTGGATCTCGCCGTCGTTCAGGTCGACCCAGCGCCGGGGGGTGGCTCCCGCCGCCAGGGGATCGCCCTCCAGCAGCCACAGCGTCGAGTAGCCCGAACCGTCGCTCACCCAGCCCAGGGCCCCGTCGTGGCGCCAGGCGGGACCGAAGATCCACTCCTCGGTGCCGCCGGCGATGCAGCGCGATCCGGTCACCTGCCGGCCCTCGAGGCGTCCGACGTACAACTCGCAGCCGTCCCAGGGCATGTTCGGATGGTTCCACTGCAGCCAAGCCAGCCGGCGCCCGCACGGCGAGGGTCGCGGGTCGGAGTAGAAGTCGGCGCCGGCGGTGACCACCTCGGTGCGGCCGCTGCCGTCGAGTGCCACGCGCACGATCTCGTTGACGTGCTCGGGGTCGGCGGGGCGCTCCCGCACGCACACGAACCACCGCCCGTCGGCGCTGAAGCGGCCGTCGGCGTACAGGCACGACCGGTCGGGGCCATCGGGCGTCAGCACCACCGCCTCGCCGTCGCCGGGACCGAGCCGGCGCAGCCGGAAGTCGGCGTCGTCGGAGTACACGCAGACACCCCCCTGCGCCCACCAGGCGGCGCCGCCGTAGGAATGCACACGGCTGCGCACGTTGGCCTCCGGCGGAGTCACCTCCCGCATCGACCCGTCGGCGCCGCGGCGTACCAGGGCGGTCCGACCCTTGGCCGCGGGCCGGGTCTCGGACCACCACAGGTCGGCGCCGTCGGCCACCAGCGTCGTGACCCGGACGCTGCCGGCGGCCAGCGACTCCGGCGTGATCGGCGACGGCCAGGCCCCGTACGGCGCGGCGCGGCCCGTGTCCCCGCTCCCTGCCACGACCCCGCTCCCCGCCCGCTAGGACAGGAAGTCCACGATGCGGCCGACGCCCTCGGCGAGGTCGTCGTCGGAGAGGGCGAAGGACAGCCGCACGCAGCCGGGCGCGCCGAACGCCTCGCCGGCCACCACCGCCACCTTCACCTCGGACAGCAACAGGTCGGAGAGCTCGAGGCTGGATCCCACCGTTCGCCCTGCCACCGGCCGCTCCAGCACGCCCTGCAGCGACGGGAACGCGTAGAACGCACCCTGGGGAACGGGGCAGTCGACTCCAGGGATCTGCGACAGCAGGCCGTGCATGGCCAGGCGACGGCGGTCGAAGTGCCCCCGCATCTCCACGACGGCATCCAGCGGTCCGGAGACCGCGGCGAGGGCCGCCCGCTGGGAGATGTTGCAGACATTTGAGGTCTGGTGCGACTGCAGGGCCGCGGCAGCGGAAGCCACCGGTTGGGGGGCGATGATCCAGCCGACACGCCAGCCCGTCATGGCATAGGTCTTGGCCACGCCGTTGATGATCACGCACCGCTCGGCGGCGGCCGGGGCGACCACCGGTAGCGAGACGTGGAGATGGTCGTCGTAGGTGAGGTGCTCGTAGATCTCGTCGGTCAGCACCCAGATGCCGTGGGTCGCAGCCCAGTTGCCTATGGCCTCCACCTCGGCGGGCGGGTACACGCTGCCGGTGGGATTGGACGGGGAGCAGAAGATCAGCATCTTGGTGCGGGGCGTGCGGGCCGCCTCGAGCTGCTCGAGGGTGATGCGGAAGCCGCTGTCCACATCGGTCTGCACGACCACCGGGCGTGCCCCCACCAGCGTCACCGGCTCGGGGTACGTGGGCCAGTAGGGAGCCGGCAGGATCACCTCGTCACCGGGATCCAGCAGCGTCAACAGGGCGTTGTAGACGGCGTGCTTGCCTCCGGCGGTCACGATCACCTGCTGTGGGGTGACCTCGAGACCCGAGTCGCGCAGCGTCTTGTCCGCGATTGCCTGGCGCAACTCCGGGAGTCCCGGTGTGGGGCTGTAGCGGTGGTCACGGTGCTCGCGGCAGGCACGCACCGCAGCCTCCACGATGTGGGGAGGCGTCGGGAAGTCGGGCTCGCCGGCGCCGAAGCCGATGACGGGCTCACCGGCGGCCTTCAACGCCTTGGCCTTTGCGTCGGTGCCGACGGTGGCCGACGGGGTGATCGCCGCCACCGTCCGTGAGACCGATAAAACTGAGGTGGACCGATCGGACGATGATTGAGGTGATGAGGGTGAAGACGAGGAACTCACGGTTGCAGTCTCGCACCGCGGAAGGCGAAAAATGACCGGTAACGGCGCTTCGGACCGCATCGTCCTGCCCGACGGCATTCGGCCGCGCGACGGGCGCTTCGGCAGCGGTCCGTCGCGGGTGCGCCCCGAGGCGGTGGACGCGTTGGCCGCAGTCGCCGGCGGATACCTGGGAACCAGCCACCGGCGGCCCGGCGTGCGCGACTATGTCGGCCGGCTCCGCGACGGCTTCCGGGACCTCTTCGAGCTGCCTCGCGACTGGGAGGTGGTGCTCGGCAACGGTGGCGCCACCGGACTGTGGGACTGCCTCAGCTTCGGCTTGATACACCGCCGCAGCCAGCATCTGGCCTTCGGCGAGTTCTCCGCCAAGTTCGCCCGTACAGTGCAGGCTGTGCCTCACTTGGAGGCCCCGCAGATCATCGAGGCGCCGTTCGGAACCCATCCCGAGCCTGTGCCCGCAGACGTCGACGTCTACGCGCTAACCCACAACGAGACCTCCACGGGCGTGCAGATGACGCTTCGACGGCCCCCGGGGATCAGCGCTGCCGACGGACTGGTCGCCGTGGACGCCACCTCGGGCGCCGGAGGGCTGCGCTGGGATCCCGCCGAGGTGGACGTGTACTACTTCTCACCGCAGAAGTGCTTCGCCGCCGACGGCGGCCTGTGGGTGGCGTGCTGCTCACCGGCTGGGTTGGAGCGCATCGCGGAGATCGGCGACAGCGGGCGCTGGTGCCCGCCCTCGCTGAGCCTGCCGCTGGCCGTGAAGAACTCCGCCGCCGATCAGACCTACAACACACCGGCGCTGGCCACCGTGTTCCTCACGCTGCAGACGGTGGAATGGATGTGCGCAAACGGCGGCCTGGAATGGGCGGCGGGGCGCTGCGACGCCTCTGCGGAGACCATCTACAGCTGGGCCGGCGCATCGGACTACGCAGAACCGTTCGTGACCGACGTGGACAAGCGGAGCCACGTCGTGGCCACCATCGACATCGAGGCGGGCGTTGCCGACGCGGGGCGGATCGCCACGGTGCTGCGGGCCAACGGCATCGTCGACACCGAGTCCTACCGAGCGCTCGGCCGCAACCAGCTCCGCATAGCCCTGTTCCCCGCCATCCCGGCCGACGACGTGGCCGCACTCTGCGCATGTATCGACTACATCGTGGCCCGGCTGTAGGCGCCGGGGCCCGCCCGACTGGGCTCCCGCTGCGGCCACCGGCCGAAGCCGGACCCCGGGTGATGCCGTGAGCGAGTTCCACGCCCGCAAGTTGCTCGTCGCCACTCCGCTCATCGGCGACGGCAATTTCGACCACACGGTGGTTCTGCTGCTGGAGCACACCGCCGAGGGCGCCGTCGGCCTGGTGCTCAACCGACCCTCGACGCTGATCGTGGCCGAGTTGCTGACCGGCTGGGAGGACGTGCCGGGCGTGCTCTTCTCCGGAGGACCGGTCTCGCCCGAGAGTCTCATCGGGCTCTCGCAGGAGTGGCCCGGCTGCTCGGAGTTGGGCTGGGCGCGGATCCTCGACGACGTCGGCAGCGTGAACCTCTCGCTGGGAGCCGAGCAGTTGGCCGGCAAGCCCGGATTGCGGCTCTTCTTCGGCTACGCCGGCTGGGAATCCACCCAACTCGAGGGCGAGATCGCGGCCGGGGCGTGGTTCGTGGTGGACCCCGAGCCGGGCGACGTCCTCACCGAGGATCCCGACAGCCTGTGGCGGTCGGTCCTGGCCCGCCAGCCCGACGAGGTGTCGTGGTTCCGGAACTACCCCGACGACCTCCGCACCAACTGAGGTCGGCCCGCGACGGGCTACGGTCGGGACGAGCCGATGGCGCTGACGGCAGCCCGGCCGCAGCCACCGGAGCATGGACTCCGGCCCTCGCCGGAATGACGAGGATCGGGACTCGCGACGCTGTTAGGAGCGGCGGCGCACCCTCCGGCGACGCTTGACGCCGCGCCGGCCGCGTGACTGCAGCCGCAGCCGCTCGGCGCGTGCCTCCGACTGCTGCGCCAACTCGTCCCACAGCAGCTGGTAACGCTCGAGCCGGGTGGCATCCACCTCGCCGGCGCGCACAGCCTGCTGGACGGCGCATCCCGGTTCGCTGCGGTGGGTGCAGTCCCGGAACCGGCAATCGCCGGCGCGGCCCGCGATGTCACTGAACACCTCGTCGAGAGCCAAGTCGGCCTCCCACAGGCTCACCGCTCGCAGGCCGGGCGTGTCGATGAGCACACCGCCGCCGGGCATCAGCACGAGTTCGCGGCGCACCGTGGTGTGCCGGCCGGCGCGGTCGGCGTCACGCACCTCGGCGACGGCCAGCACCGGCGCGCCGACCAGCGCGTTCAGCAAGGTCGACTTTCCCACACCCGATGGCCCCAGCACCACGAAGGTCCGGTGCGGCGCCATCGCTTGACGCAGGTCCTCGAGACCCCAGCCCTCGGTCGCACTCGTCTCGACGATGTCGATTCCCGGCGCCACTGATGCCACCTCGCGGCGGACCAGCCGCCGGCCCGGCTCGTCGAGCAGGTCGCCCTTGCTCAACACGATCACGGGCTCGGCACCGCTGTCGGCCGCAAGCACCAGGAACCGCTCGATCCGGGCCTCATTGGGCGGCAGGTCCAGCCCGACCAGGATCCCCACGACGTCCACGTTGGCGGCCAACGTCTGCTTGGTCACGGTGATCGCAGGGTCGCGCCGGACGATGGCGGAGCGCCTCTCCAGCACCGCATCGATGACCGCATCCTCGCCCGGGTCCTCGCTGAACAGCACCCAGTCGCCCGTCGTTGGCGACACCGCGGCCTGCGACCGCTGCGAGTCCGAGGCGGCGATCACCTCGTCGCCGGTACCCAGCACCACGCTGTGACCCCGGCCGACGGTCCCCACACGACCCACCCGGGAATCCGGCAGGTCGATTTGCGCCCGCACTCGCTGCCACTCGCTGTCCCAGCCGTAGCGTTCGAGGCCCGTCGCGGCGGCTTCGCTCACCGTCGCCCGCGCCCCTTACTCACAGCGGCACCAATCGTGGCCCGACTGGGAAGAACCAAAGGGACTTGCTCCTTTCGGCGCGGAAAATCCAAAGATGTCTGCGCGCTTTCGCGGACCCTTCCCTGCCAGACTAGGAGGCGAAGACCAACCCGACAGTGAGAGGCGGAACCATGACCTCGGGCCCCTCCGACGATCACGATACGGCCGCGGGCACCCGTCGCCGGCTCCGCCTGAAGCCACGGCCGGGTTCGACGGTCCCGTGGGCCGCGCTCGCAGGACTGCTGAGCGCCGGCGCAGCAATCGCCGTCGGCGAGTTGCTCGCCGGCATCACCGACAGGGCGCCGTCGCTGGTGCTGGGCGTCTCCGACGCCATTGTGGACAGCCGGTTCGTACCCGGTGCGGTCATCCGGTGGAGTATCGACACCTTCGGCTCGGCACAGAAGCCGCTGCTGTTCTACGGCGTGCTGGCGGCGACGCTGATCCTGGGCGTGCTCACCGGCATCGTCGCCCGGCGCCACCGCTGGGTGATCGCGGTGGTCTATGCCGCCTTCGGAACAATCGGCGGCCTGTTGACGAGCGTGATCGCCACCGCCACGACCGGGATGAGGGCGACGACCGCAGCGCTGGCGGTGGTCGCGGGCGCCGGATCGCTGTGGGGCATGCTGCGGCTGATCTCCCCCGTCCGCGTCGCGGCCACGGCCGACCCTACCGAACTCAAGCCGCGCCAACCCCACCCCTACCTGAACGAGAGCGGGCGGCGCTGGTTCCTCACGGCCGCCGGCGCCACCGCCGTCGGTGCCTTGGCGGCAAGTGGCGTGGGGCGCTACCTGGCCGGCCGCCGCGGCGACGTGGAAGCCGGCCGCGCCAGCGTGGCGGACCTGCTGGACGCTGCGGAGGTACGCACCGACACTGGCGGGGGGACGGCAACCGCCACACCGGGCACCACGATCGCGGGCGGCACCACCCCCACCACGGTGGCCGGCGGCACCGCGCCACCGCCGGCGGACGCCGGCACCACCAAGCCGACCAGCGGCCCCGGCGGCGACACCATCGAGCCGGCGGCGGACGGGACACCCACCGCCGAGGGCGCCGCCACGACCCCCCCGACGGCCGGGTCCGCCGAGACCACCCCGACCACTGTTGCAGCCGACGGAGGTGAGGTGGCCGCTCCGCCTCCCGCCGATGCCGGTGACGGATCGGTACCCACGACGCAGCCGGCCGCCACGACCGCGGACACGGCCGCTCCGGGCACCACACAAGCCCCCCAGGGCGGCGGAGACGCCCCTCCGGTCGGCGACCCGGGCGAGCGGCCCACGACGACCACCACCGAGGCCCCGCCGCCCACGACCCAAGCCCCGCCACCGCCGCCACCGCCCCCGCCGCCACCGGCGGCACCGCAGCGCAACCGGGCGGGCTACTACGACAACACGGTGAACGGCATCTCGCCCATCGTGACGCCCAACTCGGACTTCTACCGAATCGACACCGCCATCGTGGTTCCCTCCGTCGACGTCGACAGCTGGCAACTCAGCATCAGCGGCATGGTCGACCGCCCCTACTCCATGAACTTCGCCGAACTCGTCGGCATGGGTCTCGTGGAGACGCCGGTCACGCTCAGCTGCGTTTCCAACCGGGTCGGCGGGAATCTCGTGGACAACGCGGTGTGGCGCGGCGTGCCCCTGGCCGACGTGCTGAACCGGGCCGGCGTGCAGCGCGGCGCCACGCAGATCGTGGGCCGCTCGGTGGACAACTGGAACTCCGGCTTCCCCACCGAGTACGCCTTCGACGGGCGGCAGGCGCTCGTGGCGGTCGCCATGAACGGCGAGCCGCTGCCCCGCGAGCACGGGTTCCCGGTGCGGCTGGTCATTGCCGGCCTCTACGGCTACGTGTCGGCCACCAAGTGGCTGGAGGAGATCCGCCTCACCACCTGGGAGGGCTTCGATTCCTACTGGGTGCCCCGGGGCTGGGCCAAGCGCGGCCCCATCAAGACGCAATCCCGCATCGACGTGCCCCGGCGGGACTCACGTGTAAGGGCGGGGAGGGTGGCCGTCGCCGGTGTCGCGTGGGCGCCGACACGCAGTATCGAGCGGGTCGAGGTACAGATCGACGACGGCCCCTGGGTGCGCGCCGAGTTGAGCAACAACATGTCGATCAACTCGTGGCGCCAGTGGGTCTACGCCTGGGATGCGACGCCCGGAAGGCACCGCATCCGCTGCCGCGCCACCGACGGCACGGGCTCCACCCAGACCTCCGAAGTTCGCCCACCCGCACCCGACGGCGCCACCGGCTGGCACACCATCGAGGTCACTGCCTGAGCACTTCGACCGGGGACTCACCAGTCGACCCAGCGGCCCTCATGGGCAACCGCCGCCTCGACTTCGAGGCACGGCCCGATCACCTCGATGTCGCGGGTGCCGCCCTCCAGGATCAGCCGGCAGCCCCCGAAGATGGCAACCGGCGTGGTGCTCTGTGCGCCGGCGATCTCATAGAGGCTGCGCTCACCCAGCCCGAACACGACCCGGCTGACCCCGCCCCAGTAGATGGTGCCCGCGCACATCGGGCACGGCTCGCAACTCGAGTAGAGGGTGCCGGACGCCCGCTCCTCGTCGGTCAGGGCACCGATCGCATCGTGCATCAGGTTGGTCTCGGCGTGGTACAGCACGTTGCCGTCGCTGGTTCCGGTCGTCTCGGCCTCGAGGAGAATGTTGCCGTCCGCGTCGGCGAACAGCGCGCCGAACGGCAAGTTGCCGTTGGCGACGGCTTGTGCCGAGAGTTCGATCGCCCGCCTCAGAAGGTGCTCTTCGGTCTCGCTCAGTTGCTCTGGCTGAGGGGACATCAGGGAACCTCCGGTCGATAGGTGTGCCACGTCGTGGCCTGCTCGAACGCCGCCGCGACACTCAACAGAGCCGCATCATCGAACGGGAGCCCCACCATCTGCAAACCGATCGGAACCCCGCCGGTGAAGCCACATGGCAGGCTCACCGCCGGCTGCCCCGTGAGGTTGAAGGGGCAGGTGTAGGGAATGAGGGTCCCCAGTTCGGTTGCGGGATCGAAGGTTGCCAGCGGCATGGCGACCCGCGGTGTCGTCGGGGTGGTCAGCATGGTCAGCTCGGCGGCGGCAAACGTCTCCGCCACCTCGTGCCGCAGGCTGCGTCGGAACGCCACAGCCTCGGTGACCTGGCTCGATGGGATCGATAGCGCCCCGACAAGCATCTCCAGAACCCGCGGGTGGTAACCGGCAGCGCGGTCCTCCAGGAGACGCCGGTGGGCCGCGGCCAGTTCGGATGCGAAGAAGGTGAAGACCGCATCCGGTGCCGTCGCCAACGCCGGCAGCTCCACGGGCACCAAGGTGGCCCCGAGTTGCGCCAGGACCTCACAAGCAGCGTCGAAGGCGCTCCAGACCACCCGCTCGGGAGGTGTGCGTGCGTCAAGCGCGGCGCGTGTGCTGTCCCCGACGATGCCGAGCCGCCGGCCGTCGAGGCTGCCCGATCCCCCAGCCGATACGGCGGCACCGACATCGGAGGTCTGCCACAGCGTTGCAGCGTCGGCAGGATCAGGACCGGCGATCACCTCCAGGACAGCCGAAACGTCCCGTACCGTCCTGGCGAGGATGCCGACGTTGTCGATCGACGGCGCTGTCGCATGGCGCACCACGCCGCCGGCACTCACGAGGCCCGCCGTCGGCTTGAGACCGACGACACCGGTCATCGCGGCAGGGATGCGGACCGACCCCGCAGCGTCGGTTCCCAGAGCGAACGCCGCAGAGCCAACCGACACCGAGGCGCCGCCGCCGGCGCTGGAGCCCCCCGGGTAACTGTCCGGTGCCCAGGGGTTGCGCGTGGGGGGCTCGTCCAGCCCGCACGTCAACTCGTGCGAGACGTGCGTGCCGACGAGGACCGCGCCCGCGCGCCGGAGGCGGTCCACGACGGCGGCGTCGCGGGTGGGGACGTGGTCCGAGAAGGCCGCCGAACCACCGGCCGCGGGAAGACCGGCGACGGATATCACCTCCTTGACGCCGAATGGTCGACCGGTGAGCGGTGAACCCGAACCGGCGTCGTCGGCGCGCTGCGCCGCTGCGAAGGCGCCATCACGATCCACGTCGACATACGCACCGATGAACGGCTCGGTCTCCTCCAGGCGCGCCAGAGCGGCCTCCAGCCGGGCGACGGCCGACTCAGGCACGGGTGACGCCCCGCGTCGTGACCGAGGCGGCCCCGTCGATGCGGAGGGTTGCGCCGCTGACGTGCGACGCTCCGTCGCCGGCGAGCCACAGCGCGGCCTCGGCGATGTCCCTGCCGGTGCCGTGACGGCCCGACGGCGCGGCTCCCCAGGTTGAAGCGTCCTCGGCATGATCCTCGAAACCGGCCGGCGTTGTCTGCATGCCGGGGAAGACCGCACCGGGGCAGATGGCGTTCACCCGGACCCCGTACGGAGCGGCCTCGGCGGCGAGCGTCTCGGAGAGCGCCAGGACACCGGCTTTCGTGAGGGAGTAGGCGGGTATGTGATGGATCCCGCGCAGTGCAGCGTCCGAGACGACGTGGACGATCACCCCGCTGCGCTGGGCGCGCATCACCTCGAAACAGGCACGGGAATAGCGGAAGGTGGCCGTGAGGTTCACCTCGACGACTTCACGGAAGATGCGCTCG
>JAPONU010000454.1 GCA_026713745.1 bacterium | reverse complement strand
GCACCCTCGACAACGGGCTCGTCCAGATGGCGGTGCGACCCCAGATCGTCCTGATCACCGTCGGCACGGCCATGATCCTGGCGGTGGCGTTCGATCAGCGGCCCAAGGGCGGGTTCCGATGACCGCCGTCGTGCCGGAGAGCCCCACGGCCCCCGCATCGGGCTGGCAGCAGCGCCTGAGCGACCTGGTGTTCTCCGGGAAACTTGCGTGGGTCACGCTGGGTCTCGTCATCGTGGCGGAGTTCGTGGTCTTCAGCATCGCGGCGCCCCGCTTCCTGAGCACCACCAACCTGCTGAACACTGGCCGGGCAACGGCTGTGCTCATGATCGTCGCAACCGGCGCCACGTTCGGGCTCATATCCGGCGCCCTGGACATCTCGGTCGGCTCGGTCATGGCCCTGTCGGGCACGATCGGAACGCAGATCGTGATCGCCGGCTATCCCGCCTCCCTGGCCATCCTGGCTGCCATCGGCTCGGGCGTCGGCGTGGGGCTCGTCAACGGGTTCGTGGTGGTGAAGCTGCGGGTCAACCCCCTGGTTGCGACACTGGGCATGCTCGGTATCGCCTTCGGCCTGGCGTTCGTCGTGGACGGTGGTTCCGGCGTCGCCGGCAACCTGCGCCAGACCACCGACGCGGCCTACGGGGTGATGAAGAACGACCTCGTGGGGATCCCCCTGCCGCTGCTCTTCGCCGTGCTCTTCGCCGCCGCCGGATGGGTGTTGCTGTCGAAGACTCGCTTCGGACTCTATGCCTACGCGGTGGGCGGCAACGCCTCGGCGGGACGGTCCGTGGCGCTCCCGGTGGACCGGCTGCGCATGATGTACCTGGTCTTCAGCGGGGCCTGCGCGGCCACCGGCGGCTACGTGCTCTCGTCGATGCTGGGCGGGTCCGGGGCTGCGAGCGTGCCGGGCACCCTCGTGCTGACCGTCGTCACCGCCGTGATCCTCGGCGGGGTCGGACTGCTGGGGGGCACCGGCTCGATGGGCGGCACGATCCTCGGCGTGATCGTCCTCGGTGTGCTGGAGAACGGCATGACCCTGGCCGGTTGGCCGACGTTCTACCAGTACGTCGTCGAGGGCCTGCTCCTGATGCTGGCCGTAGGCTTGGATGCGGTGCGGACCGGCGGGTACCGGTGAGTACGGGCGAGGGGAGCGCAGCATGACGATGACCGCAGAAGTGGCAGGCAGCGGCAGTTCCCTGGGCAGCCCGCTGCGCATGTTCATCGGTGGTCAGTCGGTCGAGGCGGCCTCGGGGCGGACCTTCGACTCCATCGATCCCTATACGGGGGAGGCCTGGGCGCAGGTGCCCGAGGCCGACGCCACCGATGTGGACCGCGCGGTCACCGCGGCGCGCACCGCCTTCGACGAGGGTCCGTGGCCACGGATGCCCGGCGTCGAGAGGGCTCGGGTCATGCGGCGCCTGGCGCGGCTGCTCGAGGAGAACGCCGAGGAGCTCGGTGTCATCGAGGTGCGCGACAACGGCAAGCTGCTGCGCGAGATGGCGGGTCAGGCGGCGCTGCTGCCGGAGTTCTACGACTACTTCGCCGGGGCCGCCGACAAGATCGGCGGTGAGGTCCTGGACTCATCCAAGACCAACTTCTTCGTGTACCAGTTGCTGGAGCCCGTCGGGGTCGTGGGGGCCATCACCCCGTGGAACTCCCCGCTGCTGCTGACGGCCTTCAAGCTGGCGCCGGCGCTCGCCGCGGGGTGCAGCTTCGTGCACAAGCCGTCGGAGCACACATCGGTCTCCGCGCTGCGCTTCGCCGAGATCACCGCCACCGCCGGCGTGCCCGACGGCGTCTACAACGTGGTCACCGGCGACGGTCCGAATGTCGGCGAACCGCTGGTGTCGCATCCCGGCGTCGACAAGGTGTCGTTCACCGGCTCGGTCGCCACGGGGATCCGCGTCTCGAAAGCGGCTGCAGAACATCTCGCGCCGGTGACGCTGGAACTGGGCGGCAAGTCGCCCAACATCGTGTTCGCGGACTCCGACCTCGAAGCCGCCGCAAACGGCGTCGTGGCGGGGATCTTCGCCGCCTGCGGGCAGACGTGCATCGCCGGGTCACGGCTGCTCGTCGAGCGGACGGTGCACGATGAGCTGCTGGAGCGGGTTGTGGGTCGGGCGCGGGAGATCGTGCTCGGCAACCCGATGGATCCCGCCACCGAGATGGGGCCGCTGGCCTACGTGGCCCACTGGGACAAGGTCATGAGCTACATCGACATCGCCACCGCCGAGGGAGCGACGCTGGCCACCGGCGGTCGCCGGCCGGAGCGCTTCGGCGACGGGCTGTTCGTGGAGCCGACAGTCTTCTGCGACGTCGACAACACGATGCGGATCGCCCGCGAGGAGGTCTTCGGGCCGGTGCTGTCGGTGATCCCGTTCGAGGGCGAGGCCGAGGCGCTGGCCATCGCCAACGACTCCCCGTTCGGGCTGGCGGCGGGTGTATGGACACGTGACGTGCAGCGGGTGCATCGCATGGTGCCGCGGCTGCAGGCGGGAACCGTGTGGATCAACGCCTACCGCACACTCAACTACGACGTCCCGTTCGGTGGGTCCAAGATGAGCGGTCACGGTCGGGAGAATGGCCTCGACGGGATGCGCGAGTATCTCCGCACCAAGTCCGTATGGGTCGAGACGTCCGGCGCGACCCGCGACCCGTTCAAACTGGGTTGACCGCGGGCGGGGAGACTCCTGAGCGATGCCGGTGCGTGATGCTGCGGACCACATGACTCGTCGGTGCGGCGGAGGAGGCCGGAATCCATGGTCCGGCGGGTCCGGGGGCGCTCGACGTGGATTGCTCGGCACCCTCGAGGGGCGTGCCGACGGACTCGCCCGATCCGACGGAGGAGGTCACCGATGAGTCAGGACAGCGACCCGCAGGTCGTCTCGGGTCTCGAGGGCGTGCTGGCCTGCTCCTCGGCGGTGTGCTCCATCGACGGGCCGGCGGGGGTGCTGACCTACCGCGGCTACGACATCGGCGACTTCGTGACCGGTGCCGACTTCAGTGACGTGGCCTGGCTGCTTTGGCACGGCGACTGGCCCGACGGCACGACGAGCAGCGACTTCGCCCGCTTGGTGGCCTCCGGGCGGGAACTCCCCCGGAGCGTTGTGGACCTCCTGGCGGCCGCACCCCTCGACACGGCCAACCCGATGGCGGTGCTGCGCACGGCCGTGTCGCTGCTGGGGGCCACCGATCCCACCGCCGACGACATCTCCCGCGAGGCCGTGGTCGCCAAGGCGGCGCGGCTCGTGGGCTGCCTGCCCACGATGGTGGGGGCGATGTCCCGCCTCCTGGCGGGCGACGAACCGCTGGAGCCGCTCCCCGCATTCAGCCACTCCGCCAACTTCTGCTGGATGGTGACCGGCCGGCTCCCCACGCTGAGGCGGGCGCAGGCCCTGAACGCCCTTCTGAACACCTACGCCGAGCACGAACTGAACGCCTCCACGTTCGCGGCGCGCACCACCGCCGGAACGCAGTCGGACTACTGGTCGGCCATCGTCGCCGGCATCGGGGCGGTGAAGGGGCCGCTGCACGGAGGCGCCGTGGACGACGCAATGGCCGTGTTCTCCGAGATCGGCCGGCCCGACGGCGTGGTGCCCTTCGTGGAGGCGTCCCTGGCGGCCCGGCGCAAGGTCCCCGGCTTCGGTCACCGCGTCTACCGGACCCGCGACCCGCGGGCCGCTGCCATGGACCGCCTGGCCGCCGAACTCGGCGAGGAGGCCGGCGAGCCGCACTGGCACGCCGTGGCCACTTCGCTGGAGGCCGAACTGCG
>JAPONU010000453.1 GCA_026713745.1 bacterium | reverse complement strand
CGGGCGTTCGCCGGAGCCCTGTTCGACGCCGGCGCCGACGCCGTCATCGGCCACCATCCGCACGTCCTGCAGTCGATCGAATTCGACGACGGGAGGTTGGTGGCCTATTCGCTGGGCAACTTCGTGTGGCACCCGAGATGGAGCATCACCGGCGAGACGGGCGTCCTGCAGATCGACTTCGCCGGCGACCGGATCCTCGGCTGGGAGTTCCATCCGCATCTGCTCGACGAGAACGGAGCGCCGCGACCGGCCGGGCGGGGTTGGCGGGTCGACCGGCTGGGTGACCTCATCGAGGGCGACTGCGAGCGGCACGCGGGAACGACGCCCTATGACCTCACTCCTCCGGAGGACACATCGGGTTCCGCCGCGCAACCGGATGTGGAGCTGGCGCACTTCTCCGGTCAGCAGTTCAAGGAGCTGCTCGATTCGGTGACGTTGCCCAACCTGACCGACATCGCCGACGGTCCCGCCATGACCGGCGACGCGCAGACCGACGAGCGCATCCGACAGATCGCCGAGGACCGGGGTTACCGGCTGCAGCCTGTGGTGGCCTCTCCGGACGAGTTGGTGAGCGTCGAGCAGCAACTGCTCCAGCCCGAGGCGGCACGCGCCTACACCGCTCTCCGCACCGCAGCCCGGCAGGCCGGCAATCCGATCACGCTGGCGTCCGCCTACCGTGGCTTCGACACGCAGGAATACATCCTCTTCCGCCACTTGAAGGCGCCCTACACGGACGAGAGGATCCGTACGGCGCTCCGAGTGGTCGCGCCACCGGGCTACTCACGTCATCAAACGGGGTACGCAGTCGATCTGGCAACGGCCGACCATGGGATCAACGAGTTCAGATTCTCCGGGGCGTACGCCTGGTTGACCGCCGACAACTTCCTCGAGGCCAAGAGGCACGGCTTCATCCCGAGCTACCCCGCCGGAGTCGAGAACCAGGGGCCCGATCCCGAGCCGTGGGAGTTCTTCTACGTCGGGACGGACAACCTCGTGCCGTCGCCACCTTTGTAGCAGTCGGGTTCAGGGTGTCCGCCGGGACGACCCGGATCCCGCGCCACCGTCTAACCGGGAGGCCTGGTAGCGCTCGACAAACGGCTCCGGACGTCCTGCTGGACATGCTGGTGGCACCGTCCCGGGTATCAAAACCCAGCGTTATGCTGGAGTTTGATACCCTAAATCGTATAAATGGGGTTGGAGTTGCGCCGAGAGAACTCGCCGATTGGCTGATCGGACGTGGCCTGCATTTCGTGTCGACTGTTGAGGCGGCGGAGATTCTTGGCGTTCCCGCTGCGTCGGTGCCCGCGAGCCTTGAGCGTTCCAGGCAGGCAGGCAAGCTGGTGTCGGTCACGAAGGGCGGATGGGTGCCCGTGCCGGCCGAGTATCGGCCCGTCGGCGCGCCGCCGGCGAGCCATTTCATTGATCCGATGATGGAGCATCTCGGCCACTCGTACTATGTCGGGTTCCTTTCCGCTGCGGCTGCGCATGGGGCTGCGCACCAGTCGCCGATGGTGTTCCAGGTCGTGACGCCGGCGCGTCTGCGGGATCGCCGGATAGGCCGCAGCCGGATCGAGTTCATCCAACGGGCTGCGGCAGCGCAGCGGCCGCGGGCGCGGCGCGACGTGCCGACGGGGCGAATATGGGTGTCGACGCCAGAGGTGACGGCATTGGATCTCGTTGAAGCGCCCGGCGAAGGTGCCGGCCTGTCCAACGTCGCGACGATCATCGGCGAGTTCCTCCTCGACGAAGTCCTCGACGCGGACGAACTGGCGTCGGTCGCCGGCGCCTATCCGACCGCAGTCGCGCAACGAGCCGGATATCTCATTGACCGGATGGCCGCCGAAGTCGGCGCGAGCTTCGACACGTCACCGCTGCACGGTCGCATTGGCGAAGCCCGCCAACTCCCGCTGACGTCAGGCGAGGGCGCAAGCAACGCGGACCCGCGATGGCGGGTCGTGGCCCCCGTGCCGCTCGAGCACGACCTGTGATCGGCCCCGCCTACATTGCGCGTTGGCGGCTCCACGCGCCATGGCCAACCCGGGAACAGGTAGAGCAGGACCTTGTCCTCTCGCGGTTGGTCGTCGAGATCGCCAACCATCCTCTCCTGGGTCGAGAACTCGTCTTCCGCGGCGGCACGTGCCTGCACAAACTCTGGTTGGAACGGCCGTGGCGTTACAGCGAGGACTTGGACTACGTCCGTCGCACCGCCGGGCCGATCGGCCCCGCACTCGACGCGCTACGCGAGGTCGCAGCAAGCGTTGGCTTTGACCGTGTCCGGACCGACGTCGGGCGGTTCCCGAAGGTGCGGTGTGGTGGGGACTTCCTCGATGGGGGGCGGATGAGCGTCAAGGTGGAAATCAACACGTTCGAGCGCACTCCCGCACTGCCTCTGGCCGTACGCCCATTCGCTGTCGACAGTCCCTGGTTCTGCGGCAGCGCCGAAGTCGCCACGTTCGCGCTCGAAGAACTCGCGGCCACCAAGATCCGGGCGCTCTACCAGCGAGCCAAGGGCCGGGACCTCTTCGACCTGTGGCTGGCGACAGCGGTGGGCGGCGCACGGCCAACCGACATCGCCGACTGCTTCGGGACCTACCAGCCCGCAGGCTGGACAACCACCGCGGCCGCCCTCAACCTCGACACGAAACTGCGAGACACGAACTTCAGGACCGACCTCGACAAACTCGTCACCGCCTGGCCGGCCGGCTACACGATCGACGCTGCCGCAGAAGTGGCGCGCACCGTGCTGCACTCAATCGACCGGCGCGCCGACATCGACCTCTGAGGTGGCCCACACAGCGACCCGCCGTCGCCGGGGTCGAGAACCAGGGGCCCGATCCCGAGCCGTGGGAGTTCTTCTACGTCGGGACGGACAACCTCGTGGCGCCGCCGACTTCACGTAACTCCTGACCGATCAGGCCCGACGGGTATCGTTGGATCGCAGCCACTCGCTGGTTGGCGGTCGCGTCAGCCGGTCCAGAGGGAGTCGATGGGACGCAGGTGGAGGCGGTCGTCCAGCTTGCCGGACTGGCTGCCGGTGTGGAGCAGGACACCGGCGCGGAAGGCGCCCGGTGCGACGGCGTCGAGCCGATCCCGGAACCAGGCGAGCGGTCGGAGTTGGCGAGGATCGGGGGATTGGGTGGCCTTCACTTCGACCGCGACGACAGCGCCGCCGGGGTCCTCGAGAACGAGATCGACCTCGCGACCCTGTGTGTCCCGGTAGTGCGACAGTGTGCAGTCACGCGCGGAAGCGGAGAGCTGGCGAGCGATCTCGTTCACCGTGAACGTCTCCAACAGCGGCCCGGCCGCCGGCGCGGTGGGTGCTGCGAGGGCAGCGGCCTCCAACCCCAAGAGCCCGGCGGCCAACCCGCTGTCAGTGACGTGGTACTTGGACCGGCGCACCGGCCTCCCCGGCAGGTGGCGGGACCACGGGGGGAGTTCGTGGATCAGGAAGACCGTCTGCAACCACTCGAAGTACGACGCGATGACCGCGCGGCTGGTCTGCAATCTCCTCGCCGCCTCCGACAGGTTGACGTGGCCCGACGTCAACCCGGCGGTCCACCGCAGCAGCGCCGGCAGCGCGGCGATCCGACGCACGTCGGCGAGGGCCGCGATGTCGCGCTGGGTCACCGTCTCGACGTAGCCACCGAACCAGCGCCGGCGGCGATCCGGGGCAAGGCTGACGACCTCGGGGTAGCCACCGCGGCACAGCAGCGTCAGATACTCGCCACGCGCAGTGCGCCCTGCCGCCCGCGCCGCGGGCGCGCCGTCGAACCATGCGTCGATCGCCGCCGGCGGAACGCCTGCCAACTCGGCCTCCGACAGCGGACCGAGACGGAAGATCTGCACCCGCCCCGCCAGCGACTCGCTGATGGTCGGCACGGTGAGGAAGTTGGTGGAACCGGTGAGCAGGAATCGTCCCGGGGTCGGCTCGGCGTCGACGAGTTGCTTCACGGCTCGCACGACGCGGTCGCCGCCGAGCTGGACCTCGTCCACGACCAGCGGATGGCGCCGGCCGAGCAGGAACGTGATCGGATCGGCCTGCGCGATCCGCAGTTCGGCCTCGTCGTCGAGGGAGACGTAGGTGCCCCCGCGGCGCTCGGCGATCATCCGGGCCAGCGTCGTCTTCCCGCACTGCCTGGCGCCGTGCAGCATCACCACACGGGACCACTCCAGAGCCTCCTCGATGCGGGGCTGCAGATGCCTCCGGACAAGATCGATACCCCGATCGTAGCATCCAATGAACAGACGGTCCGATTACTACTGATCAAACCGTCCGATTGCTACCTTACAAATCGTACGACCAGCGGACCGCTCTGGTAGCCG
>JAPONU010000452.1 GCA_026713745.1 bacterium | reverse complement strand
CGGTGGATCCAGGCTTAGCGCTGTCAACGGCCAGTGGGATCTGCCCAGTGGCGGACAGTAGAACTGCCCGTAGGTGGCCAACAGATTTGCCCGGGGTTCAGTTGGTCAGTGGCGTCACCCCCTTTCCGGCGGTGGCTTGGGTGAGGCGGATGCTGTCGCCGGTGTCCGGGGGGAGATCGCCGCCGGCGGCGCCTCGGCGAACTGTCGTGAGAACGACGCCGTGACCTGTGGCACCCGGCGCTGGAAGTGCACCATGACGACTTGGCGGACGTCGACGCCGAAGATGGCGTGCATGGCCGGATCGTCGTCGAGGTAGCGGAAGTCCCCCAGGTGTCCCAGGAACGTCCGCACGGTCTCCGGATCCTCGCTGCGGCGGTGCCTCAGCCACACCGCCAACGCCGTGCCGCCCATGAAGACCGTGCCGGTCGGCAGCGCCGCGGCGACCTTCGGCCACGCCTCCGCCGTGCCCTCGGGCAGCAGGCCGCGCAGGTCCTCAAGGGTTGTCACGTCGCCACCGTGCTGCATCGGCGGCAAGATCGCGACGATCGCGCGGCACGTGCGGCGTGCAAGCCAGCGCCACGAGGCGGGGCATGTGACAACGAGCCATCCCCGCCCGGACCAGCTCGCCGCGCGTCGCGCAGCGCATCGCCAACCGCTGGCGTCGCATGTCGATCACGGTCTGCAGGCGCTCAAGGCGAGCAGGACCTCATCGACGTCACCGAAAGGCGGCACAGGGGAGGTCATGGCGGCCCCGGTGCCGGCGAGACAGCGGGGCCGCCGCGCCGGAAAGGGTCAATAACGACCAACGGGACCCCGCGGGCCCGGGGCGGTCAGACGTCGAGGCCCGGCGGCTGCGGAGCGCCGTGCTGGGCGTCGAGTTCCGCCGCGTCGTCGGCGAGGCCGTCGAGCACCTCGCCGACGAATCCTTCGAGATCGGCGATGACGGTTCCTCGCCAGTATCCCTCGTCGATCAACTCGTACAGGCTCTCGCGTGTGGTGCGGCCGGTTTCGCGCGCCAGCACGACGGCGTCGTCGAGGTCCCGGTCGCGAGCGGCCCGGAGCTTCATGGCCAGCAGATACTCGGCGCCGGCGACACAGACCACGAGGTGCTCGCCGCTGTAGACGACGGTGGCGTCAGTCCGCATGTTCGGCGCAAAGGCGGCGGCGCTGGCGTTCAGCCAGCCGGGCGAGAGGCCGTGCCCCTCGGACACCGACCTGACCGCCGCTTGAATCTCCGCCGGTAGAGGCACATCGACCACGTCGACATCGTCACTGAGCCGGCTTGCACCTCGCAGCGCGAGCGCCGCGCCGCCGACGACGAGCAGTTCGTGGGTGACGCCGCCGGCAAGCAGCCCGTCAAGCTCCCCGAACAGGTCGAGCAGTTCGCTGCGGCCCAGCATGGGGCCACGGTCGGGCCCGCTCAACGGCGATCCAGCAGTGCCCCGTCGAAATAGACGCGGTGCTGGGCGCAGGTGGGCGGCGATTTCTCGACGATCCGGCGCCCGAAAGGTGAAGTCACCGCCGCGCCGCAGGTGGTGATGTCCTCGCTCGCGCGAGCCGCGGCGACCCACGGCGGCACCACGCCGCCATCGCGGTCCAACAGCGCATGCGCCACCGCGGCGACAACGGCGACCGCTCGAACCGATCCGTCGGGGCCCGGCGGCCCCAACAGTGCCCGCCGCGCGGCGCCGGTGCTGCGGTTCCAGTCCTTCACGAACTGCACCAACGCGACCTGTGGGCGCTGGACACGCGGCACGTCGAAGGCGGCAACAGCGCGGGCCGCCGACATCGGCACACGCCGCCACGTCCTGGGCGTCGCAACGACTGCCATCGCCCCAGCCTAGAAGGCGACGGCGGGGTCGGACTACAGAGCCAAGACCCTGCGCAAGACCTTCGCCCCGGGCGAGACGAGAAAGG
>JAPONU010000451.1 GCA_026713745.1 bacterium | reverse complement strand
GCCGTCACTGCCATGCGGGCTGCTTCCACCATGTCGGGGGCGAGGCGCAGGCTGTCGGAGAGGTGCGGCCGGAGTATCTCCCGACCCTCGGCTGCGTTGGTGCCGTCGAGGCGCATGATGATGGGCGAGGAGATGTCGACTCGCCGGAGCGCCTCGACGATCCCGCGGGCCACCTCCTCACCCTTGGTGATCCCGCCGAACACGTTGATGAAGATGGACCGCACCGCGGGGTCGCCGTCAACCACCTCGAGGGCGGCGGACATCAGGTCGGCGTTGGCACCGCCGCCGATGTCCAGGAAGTTGGCGGGTGTGCCACCGGCCTCGGCAACGATGTCCACCGTGGCCATGGCCAGCCCGGCACCGTTGGCGATCACGCCGACTGTGCCGTCGAGCCCCACGTACTGCAGCCCCCTGGCGTGCGCCTCCTGCTCGCGCTCGTCGCGCTCGACGGTCTCGTCGTAGGCGGCGTGGTCGGGGTGTCGGAAGGTGGCGTTGTCGTCGAGGGTGACCTTGGCGTCCAGAACCGCCAGCCGGCCGTCGCCGGTGACGATGAGCGGGTTGATCTCCACGAGGTCGGCGTCGCCGTTGACATAGGCCCGGTACAGCAGGCCCAGCAGCTCGATCGCCTGCTCGGTCACCGCGGGGTTGAGCCTGGCGTCGTTCACCCACCGGCGGCAGGCCTCGGGCGTCAGTCCTTCGGTGGGGTCGATGTGGATGCGGGCGATGGCCTCGGGGGCGGTGGCGGCCACCTCCTCGATGTCCACGCCGCCCTGCGCCGACAGCATCCCGAGGTGGCGGCGCGCCGAGCGGTCGAGGGTGAAGCCGGCGTAGTACTCCTCGGCGATGTCGGCGGCCCTCTCGATCCAGAGGCGCCGCACCACGTGGCCGCCGATGTCGAGACCCAGGATCGCTCCGGCAGCCCGTCGCACCTCGGCGGCGTCGGTGGCCGGCTTGATGCCGCCGGCCTTGCCGCGGCCTCCCACGTGCACCTGCGCCTTGACGACGACCGGGTAGCCGATCCGCTCGGCCGCCGCGACCGCCTCATCGGGGTCGAGAGCCACCTCGCCCGGCGAGGTGGGCAGACCGTAGGAGGCGAAGAACTCCTTGCCCTGATGTTCCAGAAGATCCACTTGGCTCCCCCGCGAGATGCCGCCGCTGTCGGGGGGCGAGCCTATTGGAACGGGGTGGAGGAACCTCCCTTCCGGCGGCTCGCCGGCGCCGCTCGCGGTGGAAAACCGCAGGCCGGCGTCGTCTACACTGGAACCGTGGCGACGTGGACCGCACCCGAGTACCACCCGGCCTTCGAGGAGTACTGCGAGACCATCTTCGAGCTCGCTGAGGACGACCTGGACGTCATCCAGGCCCGCATCGCCGACCGCCTGGAGATCTCGCGGCCGGCCGTGTCGGAGATGATCCGACGGATGCAGGATCAGGGCCTCCTGGAGGGGGGCCGGCGCATCAAGCTCACCGACGACGGCATGAAGCTGGCCAAGCAGGTGGTGCGTCGCCACCGCCTCGCCGAGCGGTTCCTGACAGACGTGCTGGGGCTGTCATGGGCGGAGGCGCACGCCGAGGCCGGCAAGTGGGAGCACGTGCTCTCGCCTCGCGTGGAGGAGGCCATGAGCAAACTGCTGGGCCAGCCCACGACGTGCCCGCACGGCAACCCGATCCCGGGTTCGGGCTACTCCGCACCCGAGAGCGTGGCGCTCACCGATGTGGCCGAGGGCGAAGCGTTCGTGGTGTCGCGCATCACCGAGGAGCTGGAGTTCGTCGACGGCGTGCTGGACTTCCTGGAGGACTCATCGATCTGCCCGGGCAACAGCGGGATCGTGATGTCGAACCCCGACGACGGGGCGACCACGGTCAGCATCGACGGGGAGTCGGTGGAGATCGACCACTACACCAGCGAGCGGCTCCTGGTCGTACCGGTTCCCGCCGGCGCTTGACCCCGGTGCGGGCCGCCGGACGCGAGTCCGGCCCCTGCCTGCGTCATCGACCCCGACCTCGCCCCGGCGTCCCGTACCCTCGCTGAATCGTGCCGGCACAGACCGGCGCCAACGGTGGGCGCGGACGGATCGTCGCCTACTGGAGGACGCTCAGGCGAACTCCGAGCGGCGCAGCACCAGCAGCCACGTCAAGAGCCCGGAGGCCCCGACGAGCACGAGCGACTCCAGGCCGGCCTGCGCCAGGAAGAGCGACTCTGTGGAGTCCCAGATGTCCGCCGACAGCATCGGAAGGTTCGTCGGCCGCATCAGCAACGTGAGCGGGAGTTCCTTCATCACCGACAGGAACACCAAGCCGCCCGCAGCCAGCAAACCCGGCGCCATGAGCGGCAACTCCACGGAGCGCAGGCGCCGCCAGCGGCGGGCACCGAGCGTTCGGGCGCCCTCGCTCAGACGTGTCGGAACGGCGCCCACGGCCGCCCGCGCCGCGTTCGCCGCCTGCGCGCCGAACAGGAGCACATAGCCGACGATCAGCAGCGGCAGCGTCTGGTAGATCACCGTGGCGAACGGCACCTGCAGCGCCCAGAAAACCAGCGCCAGGGCGACCACGATGCCGGGAAGGGCGAAACCCGCGGTGACAAGGAGATTGGAGGCCGAGGCGCTGCGCGACGGGCGGCGGACCAGGAGCCACGCCAGCGGGAGCATCACCCCGACGGTTACTGTGGCCGCAACCGCGCTGACCGCCACCGTGGAGGCGGCCGAGGTGGCGATTCCCCCGCCGTCGAGGGCGAAGGCTCCGACGCGCCTGCCGGGATTGGCGATCCCCCTTCCGGCCCAATATCCCAGCGTGGCGAGCGGGGCCACGAGAGCCAGGAGGAGGAATGCGACGACGGCGGCGCAGACCGGCCAGCGCCACCAGCCGAGCGGCGCCAGCGGCGGAGGCCGGTCGGAGGTCGCGGCGAAGCCCCCCGCGCGGCGCCTTGCGAGCCAGCGCTCGACCATCACGACCCCCACCGCGACGATGCCGAGCAGCAGGCCGTGGGTCACAGACGTGGGCCGGTCGAAGAGCCGGTTGGCATAGATCGAACGGGTGAGGGTCTCGTAGCGCAGCAACTCGACCGCCCCGAAGTCCGAGAGGGTGTAGAGGCATACCAGCAGGCCGCCCGCAGAGGTGGCCGGGAGGATCGCCGGGAGGGTGACGGTGGCGAAGACCGCCCGCCGGCCGCGCCCCAACACCCGTGCGGCCTCCTCGTAGGCGGGGTCCAGGTGACGCAGCCGGGCGCGGGTGGGCAGGTACACGTAGGGATACGTGAAGAGGGTCAGCACACCCCAGGCGGCCCAGAAGCCCTGAAGGCGGGGCAGGGCCCCGACACCGAGGGGCGACAGGATCTGCTCGGCCAGCCCGCCGCGGGCTCCGAGGGCGATGAACGCCGTGGCGCCGACGAAGGTGGGGAAGACCAGCGGCAGCGGCGCCAGCGCCGCCCACAGCCGCCGCCCCGGCAGGTCGAGTCGCACCGTCGCCCAGGCCAGGGCGGTCCCGGCAACCATTGCCGCCAGCGACACCGAGGCCGCCAGCAGCAGGGAGTTGCCGAGCGGGCCCCAGGTCCGTGCCACGCCCAGGATGTCCAGGATGTCCGAGCGCAGCCGGACGTTCTCGTAGACGAGGTAGCCGAGCGGCGCGGCGAAGAACAACCCCAGGCCGAAGCCCCAGGTACGGCAAAGACGGCCGGCATCCATCGACGGGTTGCGGGCTGCGGCGGAGTCGGTGGCTCTCCGGCGCGACTCTAGGAGACTGGTCAGCAATGGCCATTTCGCCGAACCCACAAGCCCCTTACCAGGGCTTTCGCGGCGAAGGATTGGCCGATTCGGGGATTACTCACAACACTCCGAGGCATGTGCCGAGTCGTTCACCGGGGGCACAGGCCGGACCGCCGGACAGTGGATTCCGGCCTCCGCCGGAATGACGGCGAAGACGGTCCGCAGCATCACCCGGCGGTCTCCGCGAGCGCCGGTTCCCCGCTCCCGGCGCGCCGCTGCTTGCCGTTGCGCCGCAGACCGGCCATGGCCGACTCGGGGTACGCGACGGCCGGCGGGCCGTCGTAGTGCAGCGCCACGTCGTCACCGACGCGCACGCCCGGCATCCGGTCGCTGCGAGCGAGGAGGACGCTGTCGCCGATCTGCACGCGGCATTCGGTGGTGTGCCCGTAGAAGCGCATCGCCTGTACCTGGCCCGTGGCGCTCGCATCATCCTCGCCGCTCCCCGCCGCTGCAACGAGACGCAGCTGCGAGGGACGTACCAGAACCGCGACCTTGCCCGTCGCGGGACAGCACGTGGCCAGATTGCCCAGTGGAGTGGCGACGGTGTCCCCGGACCCGAGACCGGGGATGAAGTTGGCGTCGCCGACGAACGAGGCGACCCACGGTGATGCGGGATGGCCGTAGACCTCGCCGGGGGTGCCGCGCTGGCGGATGTGCCCGTCCTGCATGACCGCCACCTCGTCACCCATGACGAAGGCCTCGTCCTGATCGTGGGTGACGATGACGGCGGTGGCCCCGAGCGTTCCGAGCAGCGTCTGGACCTCAGCCTGCAGTTCCAGCCGCAGGTGGACGTCGAGCGCCTGGAAGGGCTCGTCGAGCAGGAGCATCCGCGGGCGCGGCGCCAGCGCCCGTGCGATGGCGACCCTCTGTTGCTGACCCCCCGACAGCGAGTCGGGCATCCTCTTCTCGAAACCGGCGAGGTCGACCATGTCCAGTACCTCGCGCACCCGCGCCTCCCGGTCGGGCGAGCGTCCGAGACCGTAGGCCACGTTGCCGCCGACGGTCAGGTGCGGGAACAGCGCCCGCTCCTGGCCCAAGAGGCCGATGCGGCGGTGCTCCGGCGCCACGTTCACGCCCGGACCCGCGAGCATGCGCTCACCGACGTGCACCTCCCCGCCGTCGGCGACCTCGAGACCCGCCACGATGCGCATGAGCGTCGTCTTGCCGCAGCCGCTGGGGCCCAGCAGCGCCAGAGTGCGGCCGCGCTCGATACTCAGGTTGAGCCAGTTGAGAACCGGCGTACCGCCGAACGACTTGTGGACATCGACCAGCCGGAGGGCCCGGAAGTCGCCCACAGCGGGGGCGGCACCGGTCGCGCGTGCACGTCTCCCATTGGTGGCACGGCCCGCGCGGACCAAGCCGCTGCGTCCACGCGGCGCCGGATCACCCGACGGCGGGGCGCCCGCGGCGGCGCGTCGGGCATTAGGCACGCCTAATACCCTAGTTCGTTAGGCATCATTTACAACCGGCGCCGCCGGCCGTTGTTCCTTGATTCGGCGACAGCGCCGGTCCGATCGCGGGGCAATGGATTCAGGCCTGCGCCGCGATGACCGGAGCGAGGGCGGGGATGCCGGTGGACGCCTGGGGCGGCCATTCCCGGGGATCGTCGTAGCGCCACCGGCGACGGCGCCCGGACTGCTCCCACGTCGCTGTCGCACCCCCTCCGCACAATACTGCTCATGCCCACCACAGAGCGAGTTGCCCGACGTTCTCGCCGAGCGGACGTAGTCTTGGCGAGATGCCTGCCATTTGCTCCCGAGAAACAAGGGTGTCCGAGCATGGCTGAG
>JAPONU010000450.1 GCA_026713745.1 bacterium | reverse complement strand
GGGTCCCAGCACAAGGCCCCCTGCGGCGGCCCCGGAACGGGCCCCAACCCCACCGATCGGGCCAAACGCGGCTGGAAGTGGTCGCTGCTGTGTGACCGGGCGGGCATTCCGGCGGGCCGGGCGACCGGCGGCGCGAACCGCGACGACCAAACCTCGTTCAGCCCCACCGTCGCCGCCGTCGAGCAGGCCTTGTGTTGCGTCTGACTTCGCGCGACGGGATCCTGGTTCTTGCAAACCAACCACCCCCCAAACCATTCTCATGAACAATCAGGGCTAGGTGGTCCTCATCCTCGAGATCGGCCGTGAACGGGACGATGTGTGTGGCTGTGGGCTTGGTCCTCGGCGTTCTCTGGCAGATGGTATGGTAGATCTCTGGCATTTGGTATTCTATAGAGCTGTCATTTGGTATTACAACCATCTGTCAGACGGTATCGTCGGATCCGGAGGACGTCAGCGGCCTGCTTGGCGGTAGGACGGGAGCAGGGACTTGACATGGCACAGGACTACGCCCCGAGGATCGTCGATACAGAACTGGCCGAACTCCTCAGCGGCTTGCCGGCGATAAGCCTGGAGGGGCCCAGAGGGGTTGGCAAGACCGAGACCGCCCGCCGCCTTGCTCGCACTCGGCACGAGTTGGACCGGCCGGGTGCGGTGGAGGTGGCCGCCTCCGATCCCGATCGTTTGGTCGAGGGGGCCGAGCCGATTCTGATTGACGAGTGGCAGCGCTGGGCGCCGTCCTGGGACCTGGTCCGGCGAGCGGTGGACGAGGACCGGCGTCCGGGACGATTCCTGCTCACGGGGTCGGCCTCGGCGCCGATAGCGGGGGCCCACACCGGGGCCGGCCGGATCGTCACCGTCCGTATGCGGCCGATGTCGCTGGCCGAGCGGGGTCTCGCGGAACCCGCGGTCAGTCTGGCGGAGTTGCTCACCGGTGGTCGTCCTCCTGTCTCGGGCAGCACCGAGGTGCGACTCGGTGGCTATGTGGAGGAGATCCTGGCCGGTGGATTCCCGGGCGTCCGCACGGCGCCGTCCCGCACCCGGCGAGCCGAGTTGGACGGCTATTTGGAGCGGATCATCAGCCGCGAGTTCCCCGAGCAGGGACTGCGGGTTCGTAACCCCGCGGTACTGCGCCGATGGTTGCGGGCCTATGCCGCGGCCACCTCCACGATCACCAGCTACGACAGGATCCGCGACGCCTCTTCCGCCGCCGACGGCGACAAGCCGGCGAGGACCACGACTCGCGGCGGTGCACACCTCGTCGCCGGGCAGGGTCGCGCCGCCGACGGCGACAAGCCGGCGAGGACCACGACTCGCCCCTACCGCGACATCCTGGAGCAACTCTGGATACTGGATCCGCTGGAGGCGTGGCTTCCCATCGGCGGCCACCTCTCGCGGCTCACAGTCGGCCCCAAGCATCACCTGGCCGATCCGGCACTGGCCGCCCGGCTGCTGGGCGTCGATGCGGGCGCTCTGCTCGATGCTCGGCCGACTGGCCCGACGATCGTCCGGGACGGCACCCTGCTGGGCGCGTTGTTCGAGTCGCTCGTCACCCAGAGTGTCCGGGTGTACGCCCAGGCGTCGGAGGCTGCGACGAACCACCTGCGTACGCGGGGCGGGGACTTGGAGGTGGACGTGATCGTGGTCCGCCCCGACCAGCGGGTCGTGGCCTTGGAGGTGAAGTTGGCGGCATCCATCGGGGATCGCGACGTGGGCCATCTCAACCGCCTCGCCGCTCGTCTCGGTGCCGACTTGCTCGACGCAGTGATCGTCACCACGGGGCGGGACGCCTACCGCCGCCGGGACGGAATCGCCGTGGTGCCTGCCGCCCTCCTGGGGCCGTGATCGCGCTTCGGGACCGCGGCGTGGACCTGGTCGAGTGCGATTGATGACGGTTCAGCCGTGGTCGCACGCAGGCGTGCCGGCGACCGCCGGCCGGAACGCTCGACGTCTTTGGCCGGCGTGGCATCGCCCGCTCACTGTCACACCTCCTCGACACAATGGGGGCATGAGTGAGAGACACGTTTGGCGGTTCGCCGAGGCGGGACGACGCCTGGCCTCGGCAGCAGCCGGCTTGGGGGTTCAGGCACCCTCGTTCCGTACGCCACCGCGCGTTGCCGGCGTCGACCGCACCATCCGTCGCGGATCCGGCGGGTCGGTGCTCGTCTCGGTCCGTAGCCGGGGCCGGGCCTGGCCGGCGGTGCTGGCCGACATGATCGAGGGGGTGGTGCGAGCCAACGACCTGCCACCCCACGAGGCGGCGCGCCTGCGGAACGAGTTGTGGCAGGCCACCGAGGACATCGACGCGGCGGCGACGGCCGAGAATCGCGAACTGCCGCTGGCGGAGAACACCGAGGTCCCCCAAGCCGCCTGAGCCGGCCGCGGTCGGTCTTCGGACCGCCGCCTCGTCCCTGCGCGGCCACTCAGGCCGTTACACGGCCCCTGCTGCCCGGCCGGGCTACCGCTCGCGCTCCCCATCGGTCCGCCCGGATGCTCGCTCACGGGGAACCGTCCCCGCCCGACAGGTAGCGTGAACCGAGGCCCGGATGGCGGAATCGGCAGACGCAGAGGGCTTAAACCCCTCGGCTCGGCAAGAGCGTGTGGGTTCGAATCCCACTCCGGGCACCGGCTGCGGTAGGTGCCGTTCTCAACCTCCCTCGGCGCGCTCGGTCCAGAGCGCAGAGATCGGCGCCGCGACGATTCGGTCTGCGAGTTCGAAGGTGTCGGGGCCTGTGTGAAGCACGACACCAGCCGTGAAGCGATCATCCATGGCGTCACGTAGCCAGACGAGGTGACGTGCGTCGGAGTGCCTCACGCTGCCGGCGGCCTTCACCTCGATACCGACCAGGCGGTTGCCTCCGAGTTCTGCGATCACGTCTACCTCGCGTCGTCCGTTCTGGTCACGCAGGTGCGAGAGCCGGTAGCGCGTTCGTGCCACTGCCGCCTCGGCCCGGAGCTGGGCTACGACGAAGGTGTCCAGCGTGGCACCCAGCAGATTGCCGTCGGCCAGTAGGTCCTCGATGCCCACACCCAGGACTCCGGCCAGCAGTCCGGAGTCGATCAGGTATCGCTTCGGGGTACGGCTCAGACGCTTCAGCCTGTTCGTGGACCATGCGGGCAGGTGGTCCACGACCATCAAGTCGCTGAGGAGCCGCTCGTAGGCGAGGGCGGTCCGCCGGTCGATTCCGGCGGCCTCGTAGATGGTTCTGTCCTGAGGCGTGCCTGCCGAGTTGACGGCGACCGCCTCCAGGTACCGGCGCAGGCGACCGGCGTCGGGCTCGCCGCCGTGGGAGCGGGCGTCCCGAAGCGCCACCTGGTCGGCGTACGACTCCAGCCACCGTCGCGCTCCGGTCTCGCCCAGTTCCAGCGCCGGTTCGGGGAACCCGCCGCCGACAGCCAACCGGAGGTACTCCACCAGGTCGGGCTGAGCGTCGTCGCCGTGCAGCGATTCCCCGGCCACGACGCGGTCGATGAACGGTCGAACAGGCCTGCCCAGTTGCTCCGCGACGGTCAGCGGGTACATGGGCAGCATCACGACGCGTCCGGTGCCGGGCCAGAGACGTTCGTCCGTATTGGAGCGGGCCGAGCCCGTGATCAGGAAACGCCCCGGCCGCCGTTCGGAATCCACGGCTCGTTTCACCGCGCCCATCACGCTCGGCAGCTCCTGCCATTCGTCGAGCAGCACGGGCTCGGCGCGGTTGCGCAGAGCAGCATCCGGGTCGGCGTGCAGGGCCGAGGAGCCCCGTTGTGCATCGAGGCGGAGGACGGTGGCGGCGTAGCGGGTGGCGGTGGTGGTCTTCCCGCAGGCACGCGGGCCGATCAGCATGATCGCCGGCATCTCGGCGAGGCATTTCTCGAGCAGCGTGTCGACGAGTCTCGGCAGGTAAGTGGGGCGCACATGGTCATTCTAGCCCGATTGGCCGGAATTACCGTGTTAACACGGGAGTTAATACTGTTTTAGCACGACCATTCGGTGGGAGAGGTGGACCGGTGGGCGCGTCCGGGGGATGCCCAGGCAGTTGTGAGGTGGCGCCGTTCCCAGAGTTCGCCGTTCCCAGAGTTCAAAGGTGGTGAGGCTGCCTTGCATGACGTCTCGGCCGGGTTCAGGTGTCCCAGGTACTGGTCGAGGTGCGGGTTGTCGGGCGACAGCTCCAGTTGCATGACGTCTCGGCCGGGTTCGGGCGTTCCGGGCGTCCCGGGCGTCATCGGCCGGGTTCAGAGCGCCGCGAGGGCGGCGTCGCGGGCGGCCCGCACCCCGGCGGCGGCTTCTGCGACAGCCACGTTGGTGGTCTCGCCGGTGGCGCGTTCGGTGAGTTCCACCTCGCCGTTGGCGAGTCCCCGGGGGCCGACGGTGATGCGATAGGGGATGCCGACGAGTTCGATGTCGCTGAACTTCACCCCGGGACGGGCGTCCCGGTCGTCGATGATCACTTCGACACCGGCGTCGCGCAGCTCGCCGTAGATGCGTTCGGCCACCTCGGTCACGGTGTTATCGCGCCCGGAGATCGGCACCACCGCCACCTCGTACGGCGCCACCGACACTGGCCAGCAGAGGCCGCGCTCGTCGTGGTGGGTTTCGGCCACTGCTGCTACGGCCCGACCGATGCCGATGCCGTAGCTGCCCATCGTGAGGGTCCGGGGCACGCCCTCGGCGTCCATGACGGTGGTCTCGAAGGCCTCCGCGTAGCGCCGCCCCAGCTTGAAGATGTGGCCGGTCTCGATGCAGCGGAGCAGCTCCAGCGGGTCCCCGCAGCCGGTGCACGGCTCGCCGTGGCGCACCTGGCGAACGTCCAGCCACTCGCCCACGTCGATGTCGCGCTCGATGTCCACGCCCCGGTAGTGGAAGTCGTCGACGTTGGCGCCGGTGGTGAGGTTGCTGCGTCCGGCCAGGGCACCGTCGGCCAGCACCGGCAGGTCGGTCACGCCGACGGCGCCCAGGCTGCCGGGCGACGCCCCCAGGGCGGCGACGCATTCCTCGGCGCCGGCCGGTCGGGCCACCGCGGCGCCGGTGGTGTCGATCAGCTTCTGATCGCTGAGTTCGTGGTCGCCGCGCAGAAGCACCAGCGTCACCTGGCCGTCCAGCACGTACACCATGGTCTTGATTTGCCGGTGCGGCGGGGCGTCGGCCTCGGCGGCCGCCAGGGCGGCGATGGTGCGGATGCCGGGGGTGGCGAATTGCTCGAGGTCTCCCCCCGGCGGATCCTCCACGGGCGGGACCACTGCGACCGCCCGCTCCACGTTGGCGGCGTAGCCGCAGTTGCCGCAGCGCACGATGTCGTCCTCGCCGGCGGCCGACGGCACCATGAACTCCACGCTGGCGCTGCCGCCCATGGCGCCCGAGGAGGCCTCCACGGCGATGGCCGGCAGCCCCATCCGTTCGAAGATGCGCGTGTAGGCGCCGTGGTGCAGGTCGAAGGCCCGGTCGAGGCCGGCGTCGTCGATGTCGAGGCTGTAGGAGTCCTTCATGGCGAACTCCCGCACCCGCAGCAGGCCGCTCTTGGGCCGGGGCTCGTCACGGAACTTCCACTGGATCTGGTACCAGATCTGAGGGACCTCGCGGTAGGAATGGATCTCCCGGGCGACCAAGGCGATCACCTCCTCGTGCGTCATACCGAGGGCGACCTCGGCGTCCTTGCGATCGGTGAGGCGGAACATCTCCTCGCCCATCGAGGTCCAGCGACCGCTCTGCTCCCACACCCAGGCGGGGTGCATGGCCGGCAGCAGCATCTCCTGGCCGCCGATGGCGTCCATCTCCTCGCGCACGATGTCGGCCACCTTGTCGTGCACCCGCAGGCCCAGAGGCAGCAGCGAGTAGTGCCCCGAGTGCAGCTGGCGGATGAACCCGGCCCGCAGCAGCAGCCGGTGGCTGGCCACCTCGGCCTCCGCGGGCGCCTCGCGCAGCGTGGGAACGAACAGGTTGGACCAGCGCATGGGTGCCTCCTCAGGTGCGGTACCAGCCTAGGAGAGTGCTGGTATTCCATCGGCGGCGCCTACTCGCTCCCGGCGGCATTGTGCGAATGCCGGGGGGTTCTCGGCACCTAGGGTGTGCGGGAGTTCGCGTGACGGTTCAGCATCGGACGGCTATGGGGAGCGACATGGGCGAGGGGATAAGCGGCGGGCGCCGTGCGGCGCGGCGGGGTGTGTGGGGGTTGGTGGGTGTGTTGGTGGTGGCGGGCGCGTGTGCGCCGGGCGGTGGGGGGTCGTCGGTGGTGACCGGCCGCCCGGAGGGGTTCGAGCCGTTGGTGGTGGGTGTGGTGGCGGCGGGTGAGTTGGTGGCGGCGGGTGCGTCCGATGGTGGTGGGGGGTTGGTGTTGGTGTCGGCGGGGACGGATTCGTTGACGGTGGGGTGGTCGGAGGGGTTCGCGCCGGGGTCGGCGGGGTTCGTGTTGCGTTGGCGTCTGGATCGTGTGGCGGGGGGTGTGGAGGCGACGGTGTGGGGTGTGGATGTTGCCGCGGGGGCGCGTTCGTACAAGGTGGCGGGTTTGGCGGTGGCGACGCGGTACCGGTTCGAGTTGGTGGCTGTTGATGCCGATGGTGTGGAGGGCTCCTCGGTGGTGGGGGTCTTCGAGACGTTGGCGCCGCCGGTGCGCAGCGTGTCGGCGAGTGTGGTGGCGCCTGATGCGGTGCGTGTGGGGTGGGATGGTCCGCCGGGTTGGTTGCCGGTGGGTTATGCGGTGCAGTGGCGCGCTCGCGGTGCGGGGGCGTTCGCGGGTCGTTTGGAGGCGCCGGCGGGGCGCCGGGAGTTGACGGTGACGGGTCTGGCGGGGGGTGTGGATTACGAGTTCCGGGTGACGGCGCGCACGGCGGGGGGGTGGCAGGGTCAGCCCCTGGCGGTGGCGGTCGCCACGCCGGCTGTGCCGGAGGCGACGCTGCGCTTGGAGGTCAGCGCCCGCCATCACTGCCTGGCCAGGGAGGGATACAACAGGGGCAAGGGCGGGGGCGGGCCGCCCGAAGGTCGCTACTGGGTGCGCCACGGCGTGCCGTCGGTGCCGGTGCAGTGGCGGGTCAGCGGGGGGCAGGCGCCGTATGTGGTGCGGGTCGCGGGCGTCGAGACGCGGGGCGCCGCGTCGGGCGCCACGGAGGTGACGTGCGCGAAGGCGGGCATCGATCTGAACTATCTGAAGGATCCCGACATCAAGGTGATCGAGCCGGGTCCCAAGGCGATCACCATCGAGGTCACCGACGCCGCCGGCGCCACCGTCACCCGCACCCATATCATCGAGATCATCCACGGCCTCGGCGAGGGTGCTTTCGTGGATGGCGTCAGCTTCGAACCGGGTCGCACCTACTTCGACTGGGGGCGCTTCTTCGAGGCGCCCGAAGGCGAGGAGTTCGCGTTCGACGGCATGTGGGTGGTGGAGGGCTACGACGACGTGGATCCGACGGAGCATCTCGTGTTCCGCCGTGTCGTGGAGGGCGACCGTCACACCGTCGGGGCCATGGACGTGCCCACGGGCGAAAGAGTCAACGTCCTGGTGAGCACCCCGAGCGGTTCCCGCAGCTGGCAAGCGCAACTCGGCGTCCCGCTGACGGCGGAGGAACTCGCCGCGTGGGATCGGTTCTTCGCGGGGATCCGCTACACGCCGTTCCCGGCGGGCGACCCCAGGAACGAGCCGCCGATCCCTTTAGCGGGTAGCGCTCCCGGCGCGGTGAGCGGCCAGCAACACATCGCCGCGGAGCCGTGCAAGTACCCCGACGGGAACGATGTGGATCTCAACGCTGCGCATCTCTGGCGGCCCTTCGGGCAACGGCGACTCTCCACGGGGGAGAGGGCGATTCGCTGTTGGACCAGAGTCATGGCGCACCCGCTGATGCTGAGAGGCGGGACGATCACGGTCTGAGTTAAGGGACAGGTCCATGACACCCTCTTCGGGCCTCGGGCCGGGCTGTTCGCGGAGGCTCTCGCCGCCGCGGTCGGCGATTGGAACACCGCACTCGCCGGCCGCGGGCGCCCCGCGTTCGCGTTCAACCCGGCCGATTCTGCCTGCCCGCTGGACCTCGAGGACAACGATGTTGCCTATGTCCGTGTGTACGATCGCCGGAACTGCCATTTTGTCGGGCCCGTACAGACCTGTCCCCGTCAGGCCGGAGACGCCAACACCGTCACCACGCGCCTCAACGATCCGCCCCGCGTCTCGGGGAATACGATGCGCGTCTACACGGCCCATGGGCGGGGCGCCAACGAGAAGTCAGAAGTGTTGAAGCGGGTGTTCCGCCACGAGTTGGGGCATTTCCTGGGACTGGTGGACTACCCCCAGGGTTGCTGGCGGCTGGTGGACAGCGCGGGGGACGTAGACGCGTCGTTGATGAGCGGCGGCCAACTCTTGGACAGCAACGGAAAGCCCTCGCTCCTGAGCGACGGCACGAAGGACCCCGCCGGCTGCGGGTCGGCGACGATCACGGACCGTGATCTGGCTGATCTGCACGCCATCTACCATCCGCACGCGGTGACCGGTCTGGCGCTGCGCCACGGTGCCGGCGGGAGGGCCGTGCTGTCGTGGACGTCGCCGGCGGCGACGCGGACTGCGACACCGTTGTCGTACAACGCGGTGTCGTTGGGGGTGTTCCGGCGCGCCCTGCTGGCCAGGGATCCCGTCACGGGCGCCCCGACGGGGCCCGGCACGTGGGGTCTGCTCGCCCGGCGCCCCGTGGCCGACGACGAGTACGTGTTGGAGGATGGTGTGGGGGGTTGGGAGTACGCGGTTGCGGGTTTGACCCGCGGTGATCACCGCCGCGGCAGCGACATCGGTCCTTTGAGGTTGCGTCACAGTCCCGAGACGATGCTCGAGGCGGGCCACCCGAACACGCGGGTGCCGTTCACGGTGGGGGATCCGTCGGGAGTGGTGTCGGCCGCGGCGCCGGTTGGTGTGTATCCGTTGGCCTTCGACAGGTGGGGGGCGGTGCATTTCGGGGAGACCGGGCCTGGCGGATGGCGGTTCTCGGTGTACAGCAGCCCGGTGAAGGTGGGGCGGATTCCCGTCGGCGCGGGGGATCTGTTGATCGTCCATGAACCGGCCACCGCGGGCGCGCCGAACCCGTTCGAGGCGGCGGGGTTCGTGCCGGTGAGGATCCGCTACGGCGCGACCACTGTTGAGGTGACCGGGTGCCGCACCCGCACTGCGGGCACCAGCGGCGGGCGCTACGTGTGCCACATCGACGGTACGGATTTCTCCGTGGATCCCGCCGAGGTGCCGCTGCGCCTCGTCGTGTCCACCGCGCCCGGCGCC
>JAPONU010000449.1 GCA_026713745.1 bacterium | reverse complement strand
TCGGCCATTTGCAGGATTCGCTCCCCGACGTTCTCGGCGATCTCGTAGTAGCCACGCAATTCCTCAGGGGGCGGCAGGGCACTCTCACGCCGGTACATCTCGAACCGCACATCGGCGGCAGGAGCATCCGGCTGAGGCTCGCTTGAAACCGGCTCTGGCCGGATTGGATGGTCGGTCACGCCGACGAGGGCGATAGCGAGTAGCCGGTGTCGGATGCGGCCTGTTCCAACGGGTATCTCTTCATGGCGCCGCGAAGGTCATCGCCGACTTCCTGCCACACCGCTTGAAGGAACTCGACATCGTTATCGGCGGCTTGCTCGGACAGCAAGAAGGCGCTCCCAATCCACTCAGCCAACTCCGCGAGCAGGGGAGCGCTCATGTAACGGGCGGTGACGACGAACAGAGTTTCCCTCATCGCCAATCAGAGCCTTTCCGGTAGCAGTGGAGTGCGCAGGGTAGCAAGAGGGACGCCGCTTGAGGAATCGGCAGTCGAAGCGCCGACACGACGTTGGCGAAGTCTCGGGCGATGCGCTGCGGCACCCGAGTTCCGTGGTCGGCAACTCAATGGCACTGCGTACAGCACTGAGCAAACTCTACCACGATCTCCCTCCATCCTGCCATTGGGAGAGCCATCCGGACGTCCGCTTCGCTGCGAGCAGCTCGCGGTTGCCCGGGCCGCCCGACGGTCGGCCGGAAACGGTGGTATGGATCACTCGTCGGCGCTGCTAGTTGTCGTGGCCGGCGCGATCACGGAGTTGCCGGTGGCGGCCCACGCCTCCGCCGTCCAACTTTGAGAGCCGGTCTGCTACCAGGGCCGGCGGATCTCGATCTTGTTACTCGACACCTCGTCGGAGGCGGTGAACAGGGGCAGTGCAAGCTGTTCGGCCAGGACCAGCGCCGACCACGAGTCCAGCGCATCGACCGCGCCGAGCCCGGCGCGGTCGAGAGTCGTAGCCACAATGGTGCGTACCGGGAACCACTCGTCCACGACGGCCAGGGCTAGCCCGATCTCCGTCTCGATCCGTGCCTGGTTGCCCGCGTGGCGGGCCGCCAGGAAGCGCCCGACCGTCACCGCCGACCAGTCGAGCGCCAGAAACTCGGCCTCGGTCGGCACGATTCCGGCGAGAGCGCCCGAGGCGGCAAGCACGCCCCCGGCGTCACAGACGATGCTCTGCGGCATCGATGTTGCGCAACTGTTGACGGATCGACTCGAACTCCGGGCGGCCCATGGGTTCGCGGGCGCCGGCGAACTCGGCCGGCGACCGGCGTGATGCGATCCGCGTCAGCTCCCCGCGCAGGTACTGCTGCACGGACAAGCCGGCCGCCTCGGCCTGCTCCCGCAACCGCTCACCGACAGCGGGGTCGAGCCCCTTGATGTTCAGGTCCACGAGCCAAGGTTATACCAATCTGGTATAAACCCCCAAGCGAGTCTCGCCGTAGTCGCTCGCCCACCGGGACTACGGTCTCGCCGGCGCCACTGTTGACGTGACGATCTGGGACGACCGCATCGAGGTGCAGAGCCCGGGCCCATTGCCCGGCCACATCACCACCGAGAACATGCGGGAGGAGCACTACAGCCGGAATCGCCGGATCATGCGTGTCCTCAAG
>JAPONU010000448.1 GCA_026713745.1 bacterium | reverse complement strand
TGCCGGCCATCCGCCGATCACGAACCCCTGCGCTACCGACCACGTCACCCTCCGCTACCGAACACACCAACCGGGAATCCTCACAGCGACGAGCAATGCCGGCCATCCGCCGAACACGTCACCCTGCGCTGCCGAACACACCAACCGGGAATCCTCGCGGCGACGGGCAATGCCGGCGATCCGCCGAACACGGACCCCTGCGCTACCGACCACGTCACCCTCCGCTACCGACCACGTCACCCTTCGCTACCGAACACACCAACCGGGAATCCTCACAGCGACGGGCAATGCCGGCGATCCGCCGAACACGAACCCCTGCGCTACCGACCACGTCACCCTCCGCTACCGAACACACCAACCGGGAATCCTCACAGCGACGAGCAATGCCGGCGATCCGCCGAACACGAACCCCTGCGCTACCGACCACGGACCCCTCCGCTGCCGAACACACCAACCTCGCCAACCCCGCCTCGACCGGCGTGAGCACACTCACAGCAAGTGCCTCCCGATCCGGGCCGGCAAGGGTCGCCGGGGTGAGCACACTCACAGCAAGTGCCTCCCGATCCGGGCTGTCAATGGCCAGTGAGATCTGCCCGAGGATGGTTGGCGCTGTCTCCAACGGCCATACTCCCAGGTCGACGAGGCGCGTCCGCACATTTGTCAGCCCAAACACGCCAACCCGCCGGCAGACCCGGGCAAGTCCCACTGGCCGTTGACACAACATCCCGAGGGTCGGAAGATCGGTTCCCCCCGCCCCCGAGAAGCCCCCGGCCACACCGATGCTCACAAGCAAGCTCACGTCTCTGCGAAGTACCAACAGCCCGCCACCGAGAAGCCCCCGGCCACACCGATGCTCGACTCGACGCCTTGCCGCCGCGGAAGGTGCTCACCGCAGTCATCGCCCAGCAGCCCCCGGCCACACCGATGCTCGACTCGACGCCTTGCCGCCGCGGAAGGTGCTCACCGCAGCCGTCGCCCAGCAGCCCCCGGCCACACCGATGCTCGACTCGAGGCCTTGCCGCCGCGGTGGTCGGCAGGACCGCGTCGTTGCCGGTGACATTCCGGCGGAACCTCCGGGTCGGGACTCTTCGAGGCGAGCCCCGGGTGCCGGATCAGGGGGCCAATGTGGTGATGGGGGCCACCTGGATCCCGTCGGGTCGGCAGTAGGCCGGCCCGGTGGCAGTCACGATCAGGAGGGCGGCCAGGTCGTCTCGCCGTTGAGGTGCGACCTTGTTCCTGAGCCTGAGCAGCGACCTCGCCGCTCTGTCAACCGACGCAGCGCCGGAGTTCAACTTGACCTCGACGGCGATCCAGGTACCGTCGGTGCGCTCGATGATTGCGTCGGACTCCAGACCGGTGTTGTCCCGGTAGTGGTACACGCTGCCGTGGTCGGCCCCGCTGTAGATCCGGAGGTCCCGGACCGTCAGCGATTCGAACAGCCGGCCGAACACGGTGTGGTTCGAGAGCAGGCGATCCGGTGTGACTCGCAGCATGGCCGCCGCCAGCGACGGATCGACGAAGTGGCGCTTCGCCTCCTTCCGCAGGGTCGCCCTCGAGTTCAGGTTCACCGACCACGCGGGCTGATCCTCCACGACGAAAATGCGCCGCAGCGCTTCCAGATAGGCGGCGACGGTGTTGCGGCTGGGCATCGTGTCCGTACTCATGTCCGACGCCAGTTTCGCCATCTTGGCCTCGGTGGAGATGCTGTGGGCGATGGACAGCATCAGCCGTTGCACGGCGCCCGGGTTGAAGCGGACTCCGTTCGCTGCGGGAACGTCCAGCCGAATGACCTCGTTCACGTAGTCGCCGAGCGACCGGAGCACCTCGTGTTCGTCCTGCCCGAGGTTCTGCGGCCAGCCGCCGGTGCAGATGAGAGCGGCGATCTCTCGCAGGCCTCGGGTCTCGTCGGGCAGGCACGAAGCCGTCTCACCGTCGAACAGCCTCCGGATCGACACGGTACCGCTGGAATGCCCCGTCTCCCAGAGGGACATCGTCCGCAGCAGCACCCGGCTGATGCGTCCCGTGCCGGTGTGCCGGGTGATGTCGTCCCGCGGCGTTGCCGAGCCGGTCAGGATGAAGTGGCCGCGCCCGGGGCGGTCGTCGCACTCGCGCCGAACCCGGTTCCACAGCGGCGGGGCGTTCTGCCACTCGTCCAGCAGGCGAGGGGCGGGTCCGCGCAACACCGCCGCGGGGTCCGACGCGGCCAGCAACAGGGTCCCTTCGTCGTCGAGGCGGGCCTCGCTGCGGGCGAAACGACGGGCGGTCCAGGTCTTGCCGCAGCCGCGGACGCCTTCGATGAGGACCGCCCCCCGGCGCCGCAGAGCGCTCTCGACGTCACCGTCGGCGATACGTGGGAGATATCCGGGCATCGTGAGTGTTGATGGCGTCCCGCTCACGATGGCCTTTCCAGAGATCGATTGCGCGTTCCAGAGATCAATTGCGCGTTCCAGAGATGGAGCATAGCGCGTTCTAGAGATCGATGATAACGCGTTCCGAAGGTGGAGAATAGCGCGTTCCAGAGATCGATCATTGCGCGTTCTGGACTCGTACCGCAGCCCCGATCGACCCCGCAACGGGCGCCGCAGCGTCGCCCGCCGCCCGCAGCGGGTCCGGGGCGCACCGTCGGGCCCGACCCGGACCCCAGCCCGATCGCCGCGGCGCCCAGCGGGTCCGAGACGCACCGCCGGACCCGACCCGGACCCCAGCCCAGTCGCCGCGGCGCCCAGCGGGTCCGAGACGCACAGCCGGACCCGACCCGGACCCGACCCGGACCCCAGCCCAGCCGCCGACGCGCCACAACGACCGCCCCGTGGCCCCCCCCCCCCCCCCCGGCCGCGAGCGGGTCGCCGCGCCCCCCCCCCCCGCCCCCCCCGCCGCGGCGCCCGGCGCGCGGCCGCCGGCGGCGACCACCCCCCCCCCCCCCCCCCCCCCCCGGCCCGCGTCCCCCTCCGCCGCGAGGTCCCCGAGCGCCCCGACCACCCGGGCCGGCGCGTAGCCCGCCCGCCACGCGGCCGATGCCATGACCACCGACGGCGTGTGCAAGGTGCTGCTGTACGGCTCGGTTGCCCGCGGCGAGCAGATTGCCGGGAGCGACATCGACGTGGTGGTCGTATTCG
>JAPONU010000447.1 GCA_026713745.1 bacterium | reverse complement strand
TCAGGTGTAGTCCGCGTACTTCTCGAGGTGGCGGACGGGGCGGCTGAGGGCGTCCTTGCGGAACGGGTCGCCCAGCTCCATGGTGCACATGGCTTCGATCACGGTGGTGCGGCCGCCGTTCATCTGGGCGTCGATGGCCGCGGTCAGCGCCGGCCCCACCTCGTCGAGATGGTGGACCCGAACACCGTTGGCGCCCATGGCCCGGGCAACCTCGGACCAATCCTCGCCGCCGTCCAGCTCGCCGGCCACGAACCGGCGACCGTAGAAGTCCACCTGGTTCTTCTTCTCCGCCCCCCACTGGCGGTTGTGGAACACCACTGCGGTGACCGGGATGTCGTGGCGCACCGCGGTCATGGTCTCCACCATGCTCATGGCCCACGCCCCGTCGCCGGCGTAGGCCACCGCGGGCCGGTCCGGCGCGGCCTTCTTGGCCCCGATGATCGTCGGCAACGCGTAGCCGCAGTTGCCCCAGCTCATGGCGGCGAAGAACGACCGAGGCTCCTCGAAGCGCAGGTAGCTGTTGGCCACCGAGTTGATGTTGCCGATGTCGGTGGACACCATCACCCGCTCGGGCATCGCCCGCTCGAGCTCGCGCAGCACCTGGCGGGGATGCATCCAGTCGTCGGCCTCCGCCGCTGCCTGCTTGATCATGTCGATGCTGAAGTCGTCGGTCTCGGAGGTCCAGTCATCCAGTTCGGCCTCCCAGTCGGCCTTGCCGGCGGAGATGTCGGCGGCCCGCTGCGCCCGGGTGGCGTCGCACGCCAACTCCCGGGTGGCCAGCCGGCGGCTGAGCGCGGTCGCAGCCGCTCCGGCGTCGCCGCAGATGCCCACGTCGATGCGCTTGACCAGACCGAGCATCTTGGAATCCGCGTCCACCTGGATGACCTTGGCCTCGGTGGGCCAGTAGTCCAGGCCGTGCTGGGGCAGGGTTCCGAACGGCCCCAGCCGCGTGCCCAGCGCCAGCACCACATCCGCCCGTGCGATCAGGCGCATCGCCGCCTTGGAGCCCTGGTAGCCCAGCGGCCCGCACCACAGCGGGTGCGAAGCCGGGAAGGAATCGTTGTGCAGGTAGCTGTTCACCACCGGGCAACCGAGGCGTTCGGCCAGCGCAACCGTCTCGGCCATGGCGTCGCCCATCACCACACCGCCGCCGGCGATCATCACCGGGAAGGCGGCACCGGCCAGCAACTCGGCCGCCGCGTCCAGGGAGCGGTCGCCACCCGGTCCCCGATCGAGGGGCTGCGGCGCCGAGATCTCCACGTCGATGTCGCCGTAGAAGCGGTCCCGGGGAATGTTGAGCTGCGTCGGACCCATCTCCGAGAGCGCCCGATCGAAGCATCGGGCCGTCAGTTCGGCCATGCGGTGCTCGTTGTTGACGTGGCCCTGGTACTTGGTGAACTCCTGGAACATGGGCAGCTGGTTGGCCTCCTGAAAGCCGCCCAGACCTATGCCCATCGTCCCCGCCTCGGGCGTGACGATCACCACCGGGCTGTGAGCCCAGAACGCCGCCGCGACGGCGGTCACGCAGTTGGAGATGCCCGGGCCGTTCTGGCCGATGACCACTCCGTGGCGGCCACTCACCCTGCTGTAGCCGTCGGCCATGTGGGCGGCGCCCTGCTCGTGCACCACCGGTACCAACTCGATGCCGGCCGGCTCGAAGATGTCCATGGCGTCCATGAACGCACTGCCCATGATGCCGAAGATGGTGTCGACGCCGTGGGCGACCATCGTCTCCACGAACGCCTCGCTGGGGGTCATTCGGGTCATTTCTTCATCCTCCGTTGGACGAACTCAGAGGGCATAGGCGGCAGGGGTGGGCTTCAGCGGGCGGGCGTACCACAGGGGTCGCCGCAGGCCACCGGGGCCCGGGGCCGGGCGGGTCATGGCCAGCCACTCCCGGTAGGCCTCCCGCGCCGCGGCGGTGTCCACCACCACGTCGCCGTAGTTGTCGCCGGCCTCGGCGGGCGCCACCCGCACCCGCTGGTGCCAGCACTGCATGCCCGAGATCGGGTCGGGCTGCACGCAGAACGTGAGGTTCTGGTGTACGCCGCTGTCGCTCCACCAGATGCGTTCGGTGTCGTCGTCGGCGCTGGCATGGGGCTGCGGGCGGCCCCGGCGGCTGAGTCGCCAGACCGTTCCGTCGTTGCTGATGTCGGCGTCGCCGCCGGCCCACGACCCGCCGGCGGCGGGATCGAGGCGCCAGCGGCCCATGTGGTGTGACGCCGCCACCACGCCGGGGCGGATGCCCTCGGTGCGCCAGGCGCCGATCACGAAGTGTCCGATGCGGGTGGTGATCCGCACCAGGCCGCCCACGTCGATACCCAGGGCCTCAGCGTCTGAGGGGTGGATCCACAGCGGGTGGCGGTGGCTCAACTCGGACAGCCACTTGCTGTTGGCCGAGCGGGTGTGGATGAGTGTCGGGATGCGGAACGTGGGCAGCAGGATGCGCTCGTCACCGGCGAGGTCGAGGTTCTCCCAGTGGACGTGGGAGGGGATCCAGGTGGGGGTGGCGTACTCGGGCCAGCCCCAGTCCGCCAGCGTCTCGGAGTACAGTTCCAGCTTGCGCGATGGCGTGGGGAACCCCTCCCGCGGCGTGTTGTCCACCTGCACCGCCGGTGAGCCGTCGCCGAGGCCCGCCAGGTGCAGGCCGGCCAGGTCCTCCGCCGAGCCCGTCCACCGACCGGGGGTGCCGGAACGGCGGAAGACACCGGAGCGGTCGATGTCGCAGTCGTCCAGCTCGGACGGGTCGACCTGGCGCTCGTACGGCAGGTACATGTCGCCGTCGAGGGCGTAGGCACCCCGGTCGCGCATGAACTCCAGCGGGGTCTGACCCGCCGCTGCGGCGTCGTCGGCGAGGCCGGGCACGGCCGCGAACATGGTCCCGTAGTACTCGTCGACGCTCATCGGCGTGCCGGGCCGGCCGGGACTCTCGAACCAGCGGCGGATGCCCATGGAACCGTCGGGATCGATGCGCCACGACAGCTCGATCCAGAACTCGTTCTCCTCCCACACCTCACCGGGATTGAACTCATGGGTGCGCGACTCGTGACCCACGGCATCGCCGCGGATCTCGGCGTAGCGGCGCAGCACCGGCTGGCGGAAACCGATCCAGCGCCCGGCGTGGGTCTCGAAGCTGGCCACGTCGTGGCGTTCGGCCCCCACCCCCATGGGCAGCACATAGTCGGCGAAGAGCGCCGTCTCCGACCAGGTGGGCGTGAGGGCCACGTGGCAGGCCACCTTGTCGGGGTCGCTGAGGGCCTCCAGCCAGCTGAAGCCGTCGGGATTGGTCCACACCGGGTTGTACACCCGGCTGAAGTACACCTCGAGGCGGCCCCGGCCCTCGGCCAGGAAGTGCGGCAGCAGGATCGACATCTCGTGGTAGGCCAGCGGATATTCCCGTGGCCAGCTGAGCTCGTTCCACTGCTCGACGGGCGGAGCGCCCTGCGGGTGGGGCGCCTTGTACTTGTTCCAGCCGTTGCCGGTTGTGCCGCCGACGGTGCCCACCGAACCGGTGAGCACGTTGAGGAAGAACAGGCACCGGGCCGTCTGCCAGCCGCCCAGGTTTCCGGCGCCCGCGGCCCGCCAGTTGTGGGAGGCGAACTTGGTGGGGTGGGCGCCGATGATCCCGGCGATCTCGGTGATCTGGTCCGCCCCCACACCACAGACCCGCTCGGCCTCCTCGGGCGTGTAGGCGGCGTAGTCGTCCGCCAGGGCCGGGCCCACCGAGTCGAACTCGGTCGGCCGGTGCGGGTGGCGCTGTTGCAGGTAGACCTCCCAATTCGTCCAGCGACGCACGAAGTCGCGCTCCCAGGTGCCGTTGAGCACCAGCAGCCGGGCTATGGCCAGCAGCAGGAAAGGCTCGGTGCCGGGCCATGCGGGCAGCCAGTGGTCGGCCTTGGCGCCGGTGTTGGAGAGCCGGGGGTCGACGCAGATGATCGTCGCGCCCTTCCCCTG
>JAPONU010000446.1 GCA_026713745.1 bacterium | reverse complement strand
CGACGCCGGCTGAGACGGCCTGCCCCGCCCCGAGAACAAATCAGCGAACAACCCGTCGGGAAACAACTCCCGGCGATGCTCAGCCAAGAACCGGTACACCGACCCCTCCCGAACCAGACCCCCGCAAACCGCGAAAGCGTCGAACAACTCCCGATCCACACGCTCAGAACCCTGCATACCCCCAAGATCCCACACCCCGCACCAAAACGCGAGCCTTTCCACCCCGAATTACTCACCAGTCTCCTAGCCTCAGGTACAGGGCATCGGCCCGGGTATCGACTCGGAGTCTCACAGTTCACCTCGCGTCGCACGGTCGAAGAACACGGTCACCGCCCGCCACGGATCCGAGGTGACGTTCAGCGCCACTCGCAGCACTCGATTGCCGCGCTCGGCGATGGGTAGGTAGGAGCCCTCAACCTCTTCATCGTAGGGATCTCGGTTCGGTAGCGCGGGCGCCTCCACGGTCCGCTGCACCCAGGCGACCGATACGCCCCGCTCCGCCATGGTGTGCCGGGCGTGCGCGGTGAGTATCCACTCCATCTCGGTGAGTCATCGCCGCCGCACCGCGCACTCATGCGGGCACTATGGCGTTGGATGTGGTGGAGGGACTGGGCGAGGGTCAAGGCGACCTGAGGGGCTTGCGTTGGTCGGAAGTCGGTTTGGGTAGGACGGTGGCGGGGATCAGGGGACTGGCGAGGATCTCGCCGACGAGGGCGGCGGCGAACTGGACGTCTTCGACGGCGAACCCATCGAGTCATCACGACTGGCGAGGACCTCGCCGACGAGCGCGGCGGCGAGGGTTACTTCAATGGTGTGTTCGAGGATGGCGAGGAGGCGGAGGGGTTCGCCGCTCTGGGTCCAGCGAGTGGGTCGGACTTCGTCGAGGGGCTGGACGTGCGGCCCTTGCGCGTCTTCATGCGGTAGCCGAGCCAGGAGTTGATGACCTTCAGGCCAGATACCTCGAAGTTCCATTCAGGATCCGCACCTTCTCGACCTGCTGCCACTTTCCGTCCAGAGCGAGCAGCGCCCCGATCTCGAAGAACCCCGTGGTGATGTCGAACGACCGCGCCACGTCGGTCCACTGGCGCAGATACTCCAGCACCGTCCACCCCGAGATGCTGTTGTCGACGATGAACAACTCACCGCCACCCGGATCGGTCACACCACGAGCCGTACCGCCGCCGTGCGACACGGCGAGCGAATCGAAGCTGTGTGACTCTTGTCGAGCGAGAGGATGGGGCGGGCACCGGGCTGGAAGTAGTAGTGCCTTATGATGTATTATCATGCATATACAGATTCCTCTCGATTCCGAACAGCACGCGCTTGTGAAGCACAGGGCGACCGAGTCGGGCATCAGCATGGCTGAGTACATCCGCCGTCTCGTTGAGCGCGACCTGCAGCAGGCCGGCCCTCGCACCGACATCTCCGATGTCGCCAGGGTGTCCCACTCGTCGGCCTGGGTGACCTGGAGCACGCGCACCCCCTCGCACCGACATCTCCGATGTCGCCGGCATTGGGGACTCCGGCGGCGGCGACATCGCCGTCAACCGCAAGGGGGCCATGGCCGAGACGATCTCCTTCGACCGGACTACCCGATCTACCGGTTCGGCCGCGACCGCCGCCAAGCCTTCACCGTCCACACACAGGCCATTCCACGGCCGAACGAACTTGGCTCTACAGGAGTCGGCGCTCCAGTCAGGCGCGAAGAACCCGGTGGCGGTGTCTGGGGGAGTCGGTGTCGAGAGTGGGCGACCTCGTATTCGAGGCTGGTAGGGTTGTTGACGTGACGGATGTCGCCGACGCGAAGGTGCGAGCGTGCGGATCCTCGAGCATCGCCGCTGAGGATCGAGCGGTGATGCTCGCGATGCTTGCGGGCGACGACCTGGTTGATCTCTTCCGGCAGATCGTGACCGATGACTTCGGTTCCGCCGCAGCCTTGGAGAGCTTCGGCAATGATCCGGCCCCGGGTGTCGAGGACTCGCGCGCGGACTTGTCGGGCCTGGACATCTAGCCCGTCCAACGGTGCTCATCTGCGACCAGTACCTGGCCATCCGCGCTCTGGCGGGTGCTCTTCCCGAGGAGTTGGAGGGTCAGCACTTGGCGATGGCGTCGTCACACTCCGCGTCGCGGCGGGGTAGCGCTCAGGGAAGCGGGTGGCGCGGTGGCGGTGGCACAACAGGGCCGAACGTTGAAGTAGGCTGGCATCCCGTGACGAAGCACATCTTCGTGACGGGCGGTGTGGCGAGTTCGCTGGGCAAGGGTCTGACGGCCTCTTCGCTGGGTGCACTTCTGAAAGCCCGTGGCCTGCGCGTGACCATGCAGAAGCTGGATCCGTACATCAATGTGGACCCGGGCACCATGAATCCCTTCGAGCACGGAGAGGTGTTCGTCACCATCGACGGTGGCGAGACCGACCTGGATCTCGGCCACTACGAGCGGTTCATCGACGAGAACCTCACCCAGGAGTCCAACGCCACCACCGGCGGGATCTACTCGGCGGTGCTGGAGGCCGAGCGGCGCGGCGACTACCTCGGCGGCACCGTGCAGGTCATCCCCCACATCACCGACGAGATCAAGCGGCGGATCCTTGGCGTGGCCCGCCCCGACGTGGACGTGGCCATCACCGAGATCGGCGGCACCGTCGGCGACATCGAGATCCTGCCGTTCCTGGAGGCCATCCGCCAGTTCCGCCTCGACGTTGGCCGGCGCAACGTGTGCTACGTGCACGTCACTCTGGTGCCGCTCATCGGCCCCACCGGCGAGCACAAGACCAAGCCCACCCAGCACTCGGTCACCGAGTTGCGCAGCCGCGGCATCCAGCCCGACGTGATCGTCTGCCGCAGCGACACTCCCATCTCCGACGACCTGAAGCGCAAGATCTCCAACCTCTGCGACGTGCCCATCTCCGCGGTGGTGAACGCCGCCGACGCCGGCAGCATCTACGACCTGCCGCTGATCCTGCACGACGAGAACCTCGACGCGGTCGTGGGTGACCTGCTCGGCTTCGACAGCGAGCCCGACCTGAGCAGCTGGCAGCTTCTCAGCGAGCGCACCCACAATGCCACCGGCGTGGTGCGAATCGGGTTGGTCGGCAAGTACGTGCGCCTCATCGACGCTTACCTGTCGGTGGCCGAGGCGCTGCGTCACGCCGCCTGCTCCCGAGGGGCCAAGGTGGAGATCGATTGGATCCCCGCCGAGGAGGTGGAGGGTCTGCTCACCTCGCGCCGCCTCGAGGACCTGGAGGGCATCGTCATCCCCGGCGGGTTCGGCTCGCGGGGCATCGAGGGCAAGATCGCGGCGGCCTCCTACGCCCGGGAGCGGGGCATCCCCTGCCTGGGGCTGTGCCTGGGCATGCAGGTCATGACCGTGGAGTTCGCTCGCAACGTGCTGGGACTGGCCGGGGCGCACTCCACCGAGTTCGATTCCCGCACGCCGCATCCGGTGATCTGCCTCATGGAGGAGCAGCGCAAGGTCACACACAAGGGCGGCACCATGCGCCTGGGCTCGTATGTGGCGAAGCTGCGCCCCGGTAGCCAGGTGGCCGAGATGTACGGCAGCGAGGTTGTGTCCGAGCGCCACCGGCACCGCTACGAGTTCAATCCCGCCTACCGGGAGCAGGTGGAATCGGCCGGACTCGTCTGCTCGGGTGTGTCGCCCGACGGTTTGCTGGTTGAGTTCGTGGAGTTGGAGGGGCATCCGTTCTGGGTCGGCACCCAGGCACACCCCGAGTTCCAGAGCCGCCCCAACCGCCCGGCTCCGCTGTTCGCCGCCCTCATGGACGCGGCCCTGGACCGGGTCGAGGGCCGCAACCCGCGCCTGCAGTTCAGCGGTGACGCGGCGGTGGCGGTGGAGGTGGTGTGAGCCCCCCGGGGCTGCCGGTCGAAGCCGACGAGTTCCTGGACTGGCTGGTCCTCAGCAAGGGCCGCGCCGCCAACACCATCGACGCCTACCGCCGTGATCTGGTCGACTACCTGGCCTTCGGCACCGACTGCGGCTGGGATCACCGTGATGTGACCTCCGCCGGGGTGCTGGCCTGGGTGCGGGCGCGCCTGGGGGCGGGTCTGGCGGCCTCAACGGTGAAGCGGGGACTCACCACGGTGCGCACCTTCCACCGCTGGCTGGTGCTGGAGGAGCTCCGGCCCGACGACCCGACGGCCACGGTGGAGATGCCGCGGGTGCCCCGCGGGCTGCCGAAGGCGCTGAGCACCGAGGAGGCGGCGGCACTGGTGGCCGCACCACGCAGCGAGAAGGCTGCGGCGCGCCGCGGCCGGTCCGCCAGGAGGGCCCGACCGGAAGACTCCGACGGACCCGCACGGCGCCAGGAGGCTGTGGCGCGCCGGGACAGCGCCATTCTCGAGACCCTCTACGGCACAGGGGTGCGCGTGTCGGAGTTGGTGGGGCTCTCCCTCGGCGACATCGACCTGTCCTCGGCGGCGATGCGTGTCCTCGGCAAGGGCTCCAAGGAGCGGATCCTGCCGCTGGGCCGCCTGGCCGCCGCCGCGCTGGATGAGTGGTTGCAGGGGCCCGGTCGGGGCGCGATGGAGCCGGAACGCTGGGCCTCCCGCTCCGACAGCGAGGCGGTGTTCCTGAACCTGCGCGGCGGCCGTCTCAGCCGCCAAGGGGTGCATCAGATCGTGCGGCAGCACGGGGTGGACGCGGAGATCTCGGCGGCGTTGACGCCGCACGTGCTGCGCCACAGCTTCGCCACCCACCTGCTGGACAACGGCGCGGACATCCGCGTGGTGCAGGAGTTGCTGGGCCACGCCAAGGTCACGACCACCCAGATCTACACGTCGGTGTCACGCGAGCGGCTGTTCCGCGTCTACGCCGACGCCCACCCCCGGGCCCACCTCGGCACCCCGGCGCCCAACTGAGCGGCGCTCAGTGGCGGGGGAGGAACCCCATTGCCTCCCGGACCCGGCCCATCGTGGCCGAGGCGATCTCACCGGCGGCCCCGGCCCCGGCCGCCAGCGCCCGCCGGGTCTGTTCGGGATCGGCGCTCAACTCGGCGAATCGCCGGTGGATCGGCGCCAACAACTCCACGACCGCCTCGGCGCAGTCGTTCTTCAGCGGGCCGTAACGGTCATAGGCGGCGGCGACCTCCTGCGGGCTGCGCCCCGTGGCGGCCCCCAGTATCTCCAGGAGGTTCGACACGCCGGGCTTGGACTCCCTGTCGAAGCGCACCTCCGCCTCGCTGTCGGTGACCGCCCGGCGGATCTTGCGGCGCACCACATCGGGGTCGTCCAGCAGCCAGATGGTGCCCGGGGCGTCGCCGGCGGACTTCGACATCTTGCGGGTGGGCTCCTGCAGGTCCATCACCCGGGCTCCTGCGGGCGGGATGCGGTGCTCGGGGACCACCAGAACCTCGCCGTAGCGGGCATTGAACCGCTGCGTGACGTCGCGGGTCAGCTCGATGTGCTGGCGCTGGTCGTCGCCCACCGGCACCACGTCGGTGTCGTACAGCACGATGTCGGCGGCCTGCAGCACCGGGTAGGTGAACAGTCCCGCGCAGACGAAGTCCATGTCGGCGGACTTGTCCTTGAACTGGTGCATGCGCCGCAGCTCGCCGAATCCGGCGGTGCACTCCAGTACCCACGCCAGTTGCGTGTGCTCCGGTACGTGGCTCTGGACGAACAACACGCAGATGTCGGGGTCGAGCCCCGCCGCCATGAGCATCTGCGCCAGGCGCAGGGTGGCCTCCTGCAATTCCCCGGGATCCTGCGGCACCGTCACGGCGTGCAGGTCGACGATGGGGTGGAACGACTCGTGGGTGTCCTGATCGGCCACCCAGTTCTGCAGCGCGCCGAGGAGGTTGCCGAGGTGAACGTCGCCGCTGGGCTGGATGCCCGAAAGGATGCGCTGCACGCCGGAAGGTTAACCCCGTTGTCGGGTTCGGAGGCCCGGCCGACCCCTCCGTCACTCCGACCTCGCCTCGAGTCCCCGAGGTTGCGAGCGCGCCGGTCCCCAGTGCGGAGGGCTCGGAGTTCTATGCTCCAAGTATGGCTGTGATGGTGCGAACCGCACGGTTCGAGGGGCCTGTCGAGTTGCTGATGCACCTCATCCTGCGCCACGAGATCGACGTGTGCGACATCTCGCTGGCAACCCTGGTGCAGGACTTTCTCGACGAGGTGGCCCGGCTGGAGTCCCTCGACTTGGAGTCCGCCAGCGAGTTCCTGCTCACCGCGGCCACCCTCGTGGACCTGAAGAGCCGCCGGCTGCTGCCCGAGCCCCCCACCGAGGGCATCGACGAGGAGGCCGACCTGCTCGAGGGCCGCGACCGGCTACTGGCGCGCATGCTGGAATGCGAGACTTTTCGCCGCGCCGGCGCCGCTCTGGAGCAGATCGCGGAGGCGGCGGCGCTGTCCTCGCCGCGCACCGTGGGTCCCGAGCCTCGCTACCTCAACCTGCTGCCCAACCTGCTCGCCGAGGTGGAGCCCTCCGACGTGGCGGCCGCCTGCGTCCGGGCCCTACGGGCGACGGAGCCGCCGCCGGTGGACCTCTCGCACATGGCGCGGGAGACGCTGCAGGTGAGCGACGTCGTGGCCGACCTGGTACTGCGGCTACCGTCCCGCCGCTGCACCACGTTCGGCGAGTTGACACGCACCCTGCCCGGGCGTCGAGAGGTGGTTGTGCACTTCCTGGCGCTGCTCGAACTCTTCAAGCAGAACAGGGTGGAACTCCACCAGGACGGTCCCCTGGGGCGCATCGTGGTGGAGTGGCGCGAGCAGGCGGTGATGCCGGTCCTGGCCGTTCCGGAACCCGTCGCCTGATGGACGCCGAGCGCCGCCGGGCGCTTGAGGCGGTGCTGATGGTCGCCACCGAGCCGGTTGCGCCGCAACTCCTGGCACAACTGCTGGAAATCTCGGTGACCGGCGTCGAAGACGCCCTCGCCGATTTGGCCAGGTCGTGCGAGGGGCGCGGATTCGTGCTGGAGCGGGTCGCGGGTGGTTGCCGGTTCGCCAGCCACCCCGACTGTGCGCCGTACGTGGAGCGTTTCGTGCTGGCCCGCGAGCCTTCCCGGCTGTCGGGCGCGGCGTTGGAGACCCTGGGAATCGTCGCCTACAAGCAGCCGGTCTCGCGGGGCCAGATCGCTGCCATCCGCGGCGTGAACGTCGAAGGGGTGTTGCGTACCCTGCAGCGCCGGGGCCTCGTCGAGGCGGTTTCCCGCGACCCCGGTCCGGGCAATGCGGTGCTCTTCGGGACCACGGGCCTGTTCCTGGAGACCCTGGGCCTGGACTCGCCGGCGGACCTGCCGCCGCTGGGCGACTTCGTTCCCGAGGCCGAGGTCACCGAGTCGTTCGACGCCTCATTGCGTAGCGGAGAGCGCCCCGGGCGCGCCCGGGCACCAACGGAGCCACCGGGGAGCGACCCACCGGAGGAGCCACCGGCGCCCGACCGGCCGGCGTGAGCGAACCCGGGCCACCGGGGAGCGGCGAGCGGCTGCAGAAGGTCCTGGCGGCGGCGGGGGTCGCCAGTCGCCGCCACGTTGAGGAGATGGTGCTGGACGGGCGCATCCTCATCAACGGTCGGCCGGCACGCATCGGCCAGCGCGTGCGGGCCGACGTCGACGTCGTCGAGGTGGACGGCGCGGTGATCTCCCTGCGCAGCGACCTGGTCCACTACCTGCTGAACAAGGCCGCCGGAGTGGTGAGCACCGCCTCGGATCCTCAGGGGCGCCCGACGGTGCTGGACGGCCTGCCCCCCGAGCCGCGCGTCTACCCGGTCGGTCGCCTGGACATGGACAGCGAAGGCTTGTTGCTGTTGAGCAACGACGGGGATCTGGCACGGCGAATCATGCACCCGTCGGCGGGTTGCGAGAAGGAGTACCTCGTGGCCGTGGAGGGTCGCATCAGCGCCGGTGCCCTGCGTTCCCTGCGCGACGGTGTGGAGTTGTCCGACGGGCCCAGCGCACCGGCCCGGGTCTCCAGCCCGCAGCGGGGGCTGCTGCGCGTCGTACTCACCGAGGGCCGCAACCGCCAGGTGCGTCGCATGTGCGCCGCGGTCGGGCTGACGGTCACCCGCCTGGTGCGCACCCGCATCGGCCCGCTGCGTGACTCACAGTTGGGGCCGGGGGAGTGGCGCGACCTCACCCAGGCCGAGTTGCGGGCCCTGGAGGTCGCTGTCGGCGGCGGTTCGCCGCCGTGGGACACCTCTGCGCATCGCTGAGACGAATTCGGGGCAACCCGCGGGTCCGCGCCGAGGAGTTCAGTAGAATTGGTGGCCGTGACTCGCCTTCTACGCGCTCTGCGAGGAGCGGTCGCCATCACGGAGGACACACCCGAAGAGGTGGCCTCACAGGTCGAAGCGCTGCTGCGCGAGGCTTTTGCCCAGAACGACATCGCCACTGAGGATCTCGTCAGCATCGTATTCACGGCCACCGACGACATCGGTTCGGCGTTCCCTGCCCAGGCGGCCCGCGAGCGGCTGGGGCTGGCCGACGTGCCGCTGCTGTGCGCCCGGGAGATGAAGGTGGAAGGAGCGCTGCCCGGCGTGATCCGGCTGCTTGTCCACTTCTATACCGAGCGCGACCGCCACGAGGTGAAGCACGTCTACCTGGGGTTGGCTACTGGCTTGCGCCCCGATCTGGTTATCTGAGAGCGCATGGGGTTGGGAGCGGCTGCCGCCGACGTCGGCAGCGTCCAGATTCACGGGCTCGGACTCATCGGTGGGTCCATCGGACTCGGCCTTCGTGCCGCGGGCTGGTGGGTGACGGGCTCTGACATCGATGAGTTGCGGGCGCGCCAGGCCGTGCGCCTGGGGGCGGTGAACGAGGTCGGCCGGAACCCCAACGCTGACGTGACGTTCGTGGCCACGCCGGCCGCCGCCATACCGGCACTGGCCCGGGAGACCCTCGAGTCCGGAGATGGCGTCGTCACCGACGTGGGCAGCGTGAAGGGGCCGATCTGCGACGCGGTGGCGCATTCCCGGTTCGTTGGCGGGCATCCCATGGCCGGTAGCGAGCAGGCAGGCATCGTCGGCGCCCGGCCCGACATGTTCGGGGGCGCCGTGTGGGTGCTGACGCCCGGGAAGGCAACCCTCGACGAGACCTACGCTGCGGTGCGGGCCGTCGTGGCCGAACTGGGCGCCGAAGCGGTGACCATGCCTCCGGACCTTCACGACACGCTGGTGTCGGTCGTCTCGCACGTGCCGCATCTCACCGCCGCCACGCTGATGCGCCTCGCCGATGAGAGGACCGCTGAGCGGTCCGTGCTGCAGCGTCTGGCCGCCGGGGGATTCCGTGACATGACCCGGGTGGCGGCCGGCAGTTCGGACATCTGGCTGGACATCTGTGATTCCAACCGTCTTGCCATCTGCTCCTCGCTGGATCGCCTGATCGAGGCGCTGGGGGAGATGCGCGACGTCGTACAGCGCGGTGACCGCGACGGCCTCCACACGCTTCTCGAGCGGGCGCGTGTTGCCCGGGTCAACCTGCCCTCGGGGATTCCTTCCGATGTCGACCTGGCCGTGCTGCGGGTCCCCGTCAAGGACCGGCCCGGCGAGGTTGCCCACATCGCAACCCTTGCCACCGATGTCGACGTGAACATCTACGACTTGGAGATTGCCCACTCCACCGAGGGCGATCGGGGGGTGCTCATCATGGTCGTGTCGGCCGATCTGGTCGAGCGGCTGCGGGCTGCTCTGGCGGCGGACGGGTATCCCTCCTCGGTACGTCACCTGGGTATCTGAAGCGTGCGCCCCGTAAGCCTCAGCGGCGACGGTGACGTTCTCGCGGTCAGTGCCGGCGGGCCGCTGCAGGGCGAGTTGCGCGTGCCGGGGGACAAGTCCATCTCGCACCGGGCGCTGCTCCTGGCGGCGCTCGCCGACGGCGACTCGTCGATCTCCGGACTGTCCGGAGGGGCGGACGTGGCTGCCACCGCGGCCGCTGTGGGGGCGCTGGGGGCTGTGGTGGAATCGGCCGGAGAGGTCGTCCGGGTGCGGGGCAGGGAGTTGCGGGAGCCGCCCGGCCCCATCGATGTGGGGAACTCCGGGACGTCGATCCGCCTGCTGTCGGGCATCGCCGCGGGTTGCCCGTTCACCACTGTCCTGGGTGGCGACGCCTCGGTCAACCGGCGACCCATGGATCGCGTGGCCGAGCCGTTGCGACTCATGGGGGCCGAGGTGCGCGGCGTCGATGGTGGGCGCAGGGCGCCGTTGCGTATCACTGGCGGGCGGCTGCGCGGCATCAGATGGCGGCCGCCGGTCGCCAGCGGCCAGGTGAAGGGGACAGTGCTGCTGGCAGGCTTGTTCGCCGACGGTGAGACGGTGGTGAGTGAACCGATTCCCACGCGCGCCCACACCGAGGAGATGCTGGAGGCGTTCGGCGCTGACGTGCGTGTCGCCGGGGGTGAGGTGGCGGTGCGGGCCTCCCGACCGTCCCCGTTCGACATCGCGGTGCCGGGCGACCCTTCTGCGGCGGCGTTCTGGATGGTGGGCGCGGCGCTGGTGCCCGGCAGCGACGTGACCCTCCACGACGTGTACCAGGGGCAGGGCAGGGACGGCTACCTGGATGTGCTGCACCGCATGGGCGCAGACTTGACGGTGCAACCGACCGGTGACCGGCGAGTGCGCCTGGTGTGCCGCGCGGGACCGCTGCGGGGAGTGACGGTGACGGCGGGAGAGGTGCCCGACCTCATCGACGAGATTCCCGTGCTGGCGGTGGCCGCCGCCGTCGCCGACGGGCCGACCCGCTTCGAGGGAGCCGGCGAGTTGCGCCACAAGGAGAGCGACCGGCTCCAGAACGTGCTCGGCGGTCTGGTGGCACTCGGTGCGCGGGCCGAGGTGGAAGGTGACACGCTCGTGGTGCACGGCGGGGCGGGACTGCGGGGCGGGCGCATCGACGCGGCGGGCGATCACCGCATCGCTATGGCGTTCTGCATCGGCGGCCTCGCCGCCATCGGCGAGACGGTCATCTCGGGCTGGCGCTCGGTCGCCACCAGCTACCCCGGTTTCGTGGAGGATCTGGCGAGGTGTCGGCGGGCGTGAGCCGGGCGGTGCGCGTTGCGATCGACGGTCCCGGCGGAGCCGGCAAGACCTCGGTGGCGCGGGCCGTTGCGGACGCCCTGGGGGTGGAGTGTCTGGATACCGGAGCCATGTACCGGGCGGTGGCCGCGGCGGTGCTGCGGCGCGGGGTGGACCCCGGCGAGGCGGTCGCGGTTGCTGCGGTGGCCCGGGAAGTGGTCGGGAGCATCGAGGTGACCGCCGGCGGGGTGCGCCTCGACGGCGCCGACGTGACCGCGGAGGTCAGGGGCAGCGCGGTCACTGAGGCCGTGAGCACGGTTGCCGCCAACCCTGCGGTGCGAGAGGTGATGGTGGCACGCCAGCAGGCGTGGGCCGCGGCACGGCGCGGCTGCGTCATGGAGGGGCGCGACATCACCACGGTGGTGCTGCCCGG
>JAPONU010000445.1 GCA_026713745.1 bacterium | reverse complement strand
GACAAGATCTGGATGGACGGAGAGTTCGTGGACTGGCACGACGCCAAGGTTCACGTCCTCACCCACACCCTGCACTACGGCAACGGCGTATTCGAAGGCATCCGGGCATATGCGACCGACCGGGGAGCTGCGGTGTTCCGCCTCACCCCCCACATCGAGCGCCTGTTCCGCAGCGCCAAGATCCTCGGCATCGAGATCCCGTACACGCCCGAGCAACTGATCACCGCCACCAAGGCCACCGTGGCGATCAACGACCTGGAGTCGTGCTACATCCGCCCGCTGGTGTACCTCGGCTACGGCGAGATGGGCCTCAACCCCCGGCCCTGCCCGGTGAACGTGTCGATCGCCACCTGGAGCTGGGGCATCTACCTGGGCGCCGACTCGGTGAACACCGGCGTGCGCATGATGATCAGCTCGTGGCAGCGCCACGACCCCAACGCCATGCCGCCCGCCGCCAAGGGCTGCGGCCACTACATCAACAGCCAGATGGCCAAGGTGCAGGCCGTGAACGCGGGCTACGACGAGGCCATCCTGCTGTCGCCGCAGGGCCACGTGAGCGAATGCACCGGTGAGAACCTGTTCGTCGTGAGCGGCGGGCGGATCATCACGCCGCCGACCAGCGCCGGCGCTCTCGGGGGCATCACCCAGGACGCCGTGCGCACCATCGCCGGCGACCTGGAGATCCCCTATGAGACCGGCAACCTGCTGCGCAGCGACCTGTACACCGCGGACGAGGCGTTCCTGAGCGGCACCGCTGCGGAGGTGGTGCCGATCCGCTCGGTGGACGACCGCGAGATCGGCGACCCGGGGCCCATCACCCGCCAGGTCCAGGAGGTCTTCTACGAGGCCGTCCAGGGGCGGGTCGACCGGTACAAGGAGTGGAACGAGTATGTCACCGAGTAGCGGTGAGGGCCGCGGGGTGGCGGGCGGCACCGCTGCCGCCGCCGCGGCAGGCGCCGGATCGGCTCGCTCCACCGGCGCCGACCCCGCCGCTGCCCGACCCGCCGCCGGGCCGGGCAACGACCTCGAAGCTCGTGCGCGGGCCGCGGCGGCTGCCGCCCGCACGCCGGCGGCGGTGGAGATCTACGACACCACGCTGCGGGACGGCAGCCAGCTGGAGGGCATCTCGCTGACCGTCGAGGACAAGCTGCGCATCGCCCGGGAGTTGGACCGCCTGGGGGTGCACTACATCGAGGGCGGCTGGCCCGGCGCCAACCCCAAGGACGACGAGTTCTTCGCCCGGGCCGCCGAGGAGTTGCGCCTGGAGACGGCCCGGCTGGCGGTCTTCGGCTCGACCCGGCGGGTGAACGCGACCTGCGAGGGCGACGCCGTGCTGGCGAACCTGCTGGCGGCCAGCACCCAGACGGTCTGCATCGTGGGCAAGTGCTGGGACTACCACGTCACCGGGGCGCTGCGCACCAGCCTCGACGAGGGGATCGCCATGGCGGCGGAGTCGGTGGCGTTCCTGGTGGCGGCCGGCCGGCGGGTGTTCTTCGACGCCGAGGGTGCCTTCGACGGCTACAAGCACAACCCCGACTACTCGCTGGCGGTACTGGCGGCGGTCGCCGAGGCCGGCGCCGAGCGCCTGGTGCTGTGCGACACCAACGGCGGGACGCTGCCGCACGAGGTGTACGCCATCGTGGCCGAGATCGTCGACGCCCTCGGCGCCCCGGTGGGGGTGCACCTGCACAACGACACCGGCTGCGGGGTGGCCAACGCCCTCGCCGGCGTGCGGGCGGGGGCGATCCAGGTGCAGGGCACCATCAACGGCTACGGCGAGCGCACCGGCAACTGCGACCTGGTGCCGATCATCGCCAACCTCAGCTTGAAGATGGGCGTGGAGACGCTGCCGCCGGATCGCCTGGAGGCGCTGACGTCGGTCTCCCGGCGGGTCGCCGAAATGGTGAACCGGGCGCCCGACCCGCAGCAGCCCTACGCGGGCACCTCGGCGTTCGCCCACAAGGCCGGGCTTCACGCCAGCGCCTTGGCCCGGCGCGCCGACGCCTACGAGCACATCGATCCGGCCACAGTGGGCAACGGCACCCGGTTCGTGGTCTCGGAGATGGCGGGGCGCTCGTCGATCGAGTTGAAGGCCCAGGAGTTGGGCATCGACATGGACGGCGCCACCATCGCCGAGCTGATCGAGACGCTGAAGCGCCTGGAGTACGAGGGCTACCAGTTCGAGGTGGCCGACGCCTCCCTGGAGCTGTGGATGCGGGCCGCGATCGGCTGGGAGCAGCCCTACTTCGGGATCGAGTCGTTCCGGGTGGAGGTGGGGCGCCACAGCCGATCGGGCGGGGTGCCGTCGGGCGGGGTGCCGGGCTCTCCGGGGGCTCGGCGGTCCGAGGACGAGGCCATGTACCTCCAGTGCGAGGCCACCATCAAGCTGTGGGTGGGCGACCAGCGTCGCATCACCGTCGGTGAGGGCAACGGGCCGGTGAACGCCCTGCACAACGCCCTGCTGGCCGCCACCGGCGACCACTACCCCGAGATCGACCGCATCACCCTCACCGACTACAAGGTGCGGGTGCTGGACACCACCAACGGCACCGAGGCGGTGACCCGGGTGCTGATCGACTCCACCGACGGCTCGCGCACGTGGACCACCATCGGCGTGTCGGAGAACATCGTGGAGGCCTCCTGGGAGGCGCTGTGCGACTCCATAGTCTGGGGCCTACTCCACAGCGACGCCGAGGCCCCCGCCGACGCCGGCTAGGCCTTGGCCGGAGACGGACGTCGACCCGCGCACCACCTGCGTTGATCCGTCCCTGCCGATGCCGGGACCCGCGAAGTCGCAACGCCGAGCGACCACAATGGCGCCCTCAATGTCCCCTCGTCACGTAGGGCGGAGAGCGCTTCTCCGGGACAACCCCGAGAGCCGGATGCTCAGACCGGCAACAGACTCGACCGCAACTCCCGATGCGCTTGTGCACCCACCGCCAGAAGGAACGTGTCCAGTGGGAGGGTCCCCGGGTCGATGCCGCCGGCAACCGGCTGTGCCACCGGCAATTGCGGCGCCACCAGGTAGCACTTCCCCCGATAGATCTCGTGGCGTCGCGCCAACTGTCGCAGACCCTCCCGAGTGTGCCTCGGCGAGGACGCAATCTCGAACGCCAACGGATCGCTGGGGTGGTCGAAGATGACGTCCACCTCACTCTCCCGCTCCCGCCAGTGATAGACCCGTACCCCACTGTGCAGGGCCAGGGTGTGCAACTCGCTGACCACCAGGTTCTCGAGTAGCAAACCCTGCTCGCCGTGGTCTTCGAGGGGTCCCAGCCCTCGCTGCAGCACGGCATTGCGAACCGCGCCATCGACGAAATAGACCTTGCGGCCGCGGCGTTGCACCGTCGCTTCGCTCGCCGAGTAGTTGGGAAGAGTGAAGACGAGAAAGGCGCGCTCCAGATACGAGAGGTAGCGATCGAGTGTCGGGTGTGTCAGACCCAGGTCACGGCTGATCTTCGTCGGTGACAGGAGTCCGGTGACCTGGCCCGCAAGGACGTACAGGAGCCGTTCCAGCATTGAAGGGTCGTGCACGCCGAACGACTGGGGAATGTCCTTGTAGACGGCACGCTCGACGGCGTCCTGCCGCAGGACCGTCTGAGCACTGAAGAGAACGTCTGCGAGGATCGGCGACTCCCCCCACACTTCCCAGATCTGGCTCATGCGCTTCGGTCGCCAAGTGTCTCCCTCACCGATCGAACCGCCGCCGGAGGCCGCGGCTTCGCGCGGGTGGACGTCCAGCAGTTTCAGCAGTCCCGGGAAGCCGCCAACCAACATGAGCGCCACGCGATCTCCGCCGAGACGCTGCCCCACACGCTGCCCCGCGGGCAGATCGCGCAGCGTCTCGCCGAGCGTCGAG
>JAPONU010000444.1 GCA_026713745.1 bacterium | reverse complement strand
TGCACGAGTCGTTGGCAGGCAAGGTCGTGATCGTGACCGGTGCCGGGCGCGGCATCGGCAGGGCCATTGCCGAGCGGTTCGCCGCCGCCGGCTCCAAAGTGACGGTCAACGATGTCGACGCTGATGCCGTCGAGGAGGTCGTGGAGTCGATCCGTGCTGCCGGGGGCAGCGCCATGGCCGCCCCGGCCGACGTCTCCGACAGCGCCGCTGTGAACGCCATGGTCGACACCGTGATGTCAACTCACGGGCGCATCGACGTGCTGGTCAACAACGCCGGGCTCACCGGGCCGATGCTGCACTTCTTCGAGGCCGACGAGGCTTGGTGGCGGCGCATCGTGGACGTGAACCTCACAGGGCACTTCCTCGTGGCACACCCGGTGGCGCGCATCATGGCGCGGGCGGGCGGTGGCTGCATCATCAACATGTCCTCCGGCGGGGCAACACGGGCCCATCGTTGCTTCACCGCCTACGACGCGGCGAAGGGCGGCGTGGAGGGACTCACCCGCGCCATGGCGCTCGACCTGGGGCCCTACAACATCAGGGTCAACGCCCTGGTGCCGGGCACGATCGACACGGTCGGCATGAGTGCCGAGGCGCGGGCGCTGCGCGGTGAGAACCTGCCGCTGGGGCGCATGGGCGAGCCCGGTGACATGACCGGCGCCGCCCTGTTCCTGGCCTCCGACGACGCCGCCTACATCACAGGAGACGTGCTGCGGGTCGACGGCGGGATGCTCGCCCAGCAGCGCTCGGCGACCGTGGACATCATGCCGCCGGAGAACTTCCCCCCACTCGAGGAGGTCTGACCGTGGCGCTGCGGATCCGGGTTCCGGCATCCGCCGGAACGACGAAGGAGGGTGGGGACGCCGGGGGCCGGCCGGCGGAGCGATTTCGCCAGACGCTCACGACGGCGGCCTCCGGCGGCGCCGACCGGACGCCCGCCGACCAACGCAAGGACAGCGACGCCGGAATGACGGGCGCCGAGCAACCGAGGGGTTGTTGACCGTGCCGTTGCGTATCGGCGCCGACGTGGGGGGCACGTTCACCGACGTGGTGCTGGAGCGCGACGACGGCCGGTTCGTCTCGGCGAAGGTGCTGACGACCGGCCGCCCCGAGGAGGGCGTCCTGGCGGCGGTGACCGAACTGGCGGCCGGCAACGACGTCGACCTGGCGGACGTAACCCAGATCATCCACGGCACCACGCTCGCCACCAACGCCCTCATCCAGCGCACCGGCGCCAGCACCGCGCTGGTGACCACCGCAGGGTTCCGCGACGTCATCGAGACCCGCACCGAGAGTCGCTTCGAGCAGTACGACCTCAACATCGTGCTGCCGTCACCGCTGATCCAGCGCAAGGATCGCTTCGTCATCAGCGAGCGCCTGGGTGCCCGCGGCGAGGTGCTGGTGCCGTTCGACGAGGCGGGCGCCCGCGCCGTCGTCTCAGAACTCATCGACGGCGGGTACGAGTCCGTGGCCGTGGGGTTCATGCACAGCTACCGCAACGACGACCACGAGCGCCGCTTCCGGGATTTGCTGCTGGAGGCGGCGCCGGCTATGGCCACCTCACTCAGCAGTGAGGTCTCGCCACGGATGCGTGAGTACGAGCGATTCAACACCACCTGCGCCAACGCCTACGTGCAGCCGCTGATGGCCTCCTACCTCCGGAGGCTGGAGTCCGAGCTACGGCGGCTCGGTGCCACGTGCCCGCTGCACCTCATCCATTCCGGCGGCGGCCTGCTGAGCGTGGAGGTGGCTGCGGCGTTCCCGGTGCGGCTGGTCGAGTCGGGGCCGGCCGGGGGCGCCGTCTTCGCAGCGGATCTGGCCGCCCGCCATGGCCGCGATCGCATCTGCTCGTTCGACATGGGCGGCACGACGGCCAAGATCGCCCTCATCGAGGACTATGTGCCGCGCACCGCCTCCACTTTCGAGGTGGCACGGGAGGCCCGGTTCAAGAAGGGCAGCGGCATGCCCATCTCGATCCCGGTGATCGAGATGCTCGAGATCGGCGCCGGCGGCGGCTCCATCGCCTCGGTGGACGCCCTCGGCCAGATCCGCGTCGGGCCGCGCAGCGCAGGGTCGGAGCCCGGCCCCGCGGCATACGACCTCGGCGGCGACAACCCGACCGTCACTGATGCCGACGTCTGCCTGGGGCGCCTGCACCCCGACACGTTCGGCGCCAAGGACATCTCGCTGTCGCCCCGTCTGGCCGCCGGAGCGATGGAGGCGGTCGCCGCACCCCTGGGGTTGGACACCGTCACCGCCGCGGTGGGGATCACCGAGGTCGTCGACGAGAACATGGCCAACGCGGCCCGGGTCCACGCGGTGGAGCACGGCAAGGACCTCAGCGGGTTCTCGATGGTGGCCTTCGGCGGCGGCGCGCCGGTGCATGCCACCCGGCTCATGGACAAGCTCGGCCTCGACGAGGTGCTGGTGCCCACCGGCGCCGGAGTCGGCTCGGCGATCGGGTTCCTGCTGGCGCCGTTCTCCTACGAGGCGTCGCGCAGCCTCTACACCACCGTCGAGGACTTCGACGGCGAGGCGGTCAACACCACACTGTCGCAACTCACCGCCGAGGCGGAGGCGTTCGTCAGGCGGGGCACCGACGCGGAGGTGATCACCCAGCG
>JAPONU010000443.1 GCA_026713745.1 bacterium | reverse complement strand
GTGGGGGCACGATTCGGATGCGACGGAGACGGTGATCGCCGGCCTGCGCGGCGGCGCGGCCTACGAAGTGCGGGTGGCGGCTGTGAACGGTGCGGGCGCCGGTGGGTGGTCGCCGGTGGTGGTGGGTGAGCCGACGGTTGCGGCGCCCGCGGCGCCGGGGGTGCCGGTGGTGGTGGCGGGGCCGGGCCGTTTGGCGTTGAGTTGGGCCGAGCCGGATGCGAACGGTGCGCCGGTCAGCGGGTATGTGGTGGAGTACCGGTTGGACGGCGGCGGCGGGCGCTGGGTGCGGTGGGGGCACGATTCGGATGCGACGGAGACGGTGATCGCCGGCCTGCGCGGCGGCGCGGCCTACGAAGTGCGGGTGGCGGCCGTCAACGCCGAGGGCGCCGGCGACTACTCACCGGCCGCCGAGGCCACGACCGGCGACGCCGGCGATCAGTAGGGGAGTTATAACCCTGAGTGACAATCCGCAGTTCAGGCGGTCAGTGTCACACCCCTGGGAGTGTTGTGAGTAATCCCGAATCGGCCAATCCTTCGCCGCGAGAGCCCTGGTAATGGACTTGTGGGTTCGGTGAAGTGGACATCACTCACCAGTCTCCGTAGGACGTGCGCGGGTAGGTGACGGCCATCGACGGTCTTCCACTGTCGGTTCCTGTTGGAGGCCCGCCCGGCAGGTCAAACCACTTCGACAACCGAGCATCAAAGACCGTGTTCGGGACCTATCCGCGCACGTTCTAAGCCTGGATCCACCGAGGGTGTGGGGGTGTGATATGCGGGGAGGTGCCGTCCTGGCAGTGGGGGGATGCTCGGCCGTTGCCCGGGAACTGCCTTTCGGTCCGGGCCGGCTGTCGGTGTGATCTGCGGCCCCTGCGACGGGGTGTTGTGAGTCGGGTCCGTGGGGCTTTCGATCGGGGCCGGCTGTCGGTGTGATCTGCGGCCCCTGCGACGGGGTGTTGTGAGTCGGGTTCGTGGGGCTTTCGATCGGGGCCGGCTGTCGGTGTGGCTTGCGGCCCCTGCGACGGGGTGTTGTGAGTCGGGTTCGTGGGGCTTTCGGTCCGGGCCGGCTGTCGGTGTGACCTGCGGCTCTTCGCGGGCTGGCAAGGTGTTCCCGCTCATCTGCACGCCCGGCGTCCCCGCACTGAGTTCATGGTGCGGCGGCCGGCGGTGATGACGGTGAGGATGTCTGAATTGTTGAGAATATGTTTCCGATAATCAACGAACGGATGTTGTGAGTGTCGTAGGGGGTTGGTAGAGTTGGGGTACCGGTCACTGACCTCGATCGCAGCTGGGTCGGTCTTCCCCGACCGGCTCGTCGACGGGAGTCGACCCGAGCCCGACCGAAGACCCGCGGGGAGTGACCAGTGACCGATCCCACCCTCATCGCCAGCAGCGGCGCCGTCGGGCACCTCGGCGGTGTCGGGCAGGGTGCCCCTGTGGCCGATCCCGCTGTCATTTCCGCCAGCGGCGCCGTCGGGCGCCTCGGCGGTGTCGGGCAGGGTGCCCCTGTGGCCGATCCCACCCTCATCGCCAGCAGCGGCGCTGTCGGGTGCCTGGGCGGTGTCGGGCGGGGTGTCCCTGTGGCCGATCCCGCTGTCGTTTCTGGTAGCGACGACACCGACGGCACCTCGGCGGTGTCGGTGTGCGGGTGTGGGGGTGTGAGCGCGTCGGCGGCTGGTGCGGATCCGGGGGGTTGGTTGTCGGCGGTGTTGGGTGTGTTGCGTGAGGGGTTGGGCTCGTTGGGGGTTGATCGTCTCGATGAGCGGTTGGGTCTGGTGGGGCGTGTGGAGTCGGCGGCGGCGGCGTTGCGCTCCGAGACCGTCGCGGCGATCGCCGGTCGGCGCGGCGAGGCGGAGGCCGCGGTGGCGGTGCGGGACCGGTTGCGGGAGTCGCGCTCCAAGGCGAAGCGGGACGTGTTGTTGGCGGGGCGCCTGGAGTGGTTGCCCGACACAGTGGAGGCTCTGGCCGGCGGGGCGATCACCGCGCGGCAGGCGCAGATGATCGCCGAGGCCGCCGAGGAGACCTCCATCGACGAAAAGGAACTGCTCGCCGCTGCGGCGGAGCAGGCGGCGGATCGTTTCGGGCGCACGGTGCGCGATCACCTCAACGAGCGCACCGCCGGCGAGGACCTCGAACAGCGGCGGCGCCGCCAGCGGGAGCGCCGCGAGTTCTCGATCCGCGCCCAGGCCGACGGCATGTTCAGGCTCAGCGGCTGGCTGGATCCCCTCGCCGGCGCCCGGGTGCAGACCGCGTTGGGAGCCGAGTATCGCCGGCTCTTCAAGGCCGAGGACCCCAAGAAGCGCGCCACCACACCGCAGTTGTACGCGGACGCGTTCGAGTCGCTGGCTACGCGGGGCGGCGGAGGCAAGGCGCCGCGGACGAGTCTGGTG
>JAPONU010000442.1 GCA_026713745.1 bacterium | reverse complement strand
AACTCCGCGCCGAGACGAGCGCGTCCGCTCGCCCGCCGCGGCTCTACCACCTGCGTGACGGCGCCGGGCGCCACGAGGTCGACCTCATCATCGACCTCGGCCACCGCGGCCTCGTCGCCCTGGAGATCAAGGCCAAGGGGGTGGTCAATCCGGCCGACGCCCGGCACCTGGTTTGGCTGCGCGACCAGCTGGGCGATCAGGTCCTCGCCGCCGCCGTCCTCCACACCGGCCCCGCGCGCTACCGACTCGCGGACGGCGTCGACGCCATCCCCATCTGCACCCTGTGGACCTGACCGGGCCGGCACACGCAGTGACCCGCGATCTGCACCTGTCATCATGACCGGAACCGTGCACCGACCGATGGAACTGGCCGTCCCGGCCTCAATGCCAGGGTCTTCTGAGGCCCAGCAACTGGGCTTGATTCGACCTGTCAGGTGAGATGCCGTCCCGGCGGCTTCGGTCGGTGGGGTTCGCGGATCATCCCGCCGTGAGTGCGCTTCGGGTGGAGTTCGGGCCCGTCGGTGTCGGGCGCGTGGCCGCGGCGCAGATTGCCGAGGGCTCGGCGGACCTCGCCGGCGCGTTCGTTCAGGTACCCCAGGGTCTCGGCTTGGACGTCGCCGAAGTCCCGATCGGGCGGCAAGTGCTCAGGATCCTCCAGCAGGTTGACGATGCGGTCGGCCGCGCGGCTCTGGATGCGACGGCCGAACCGTCGGGCCCACAACGTCAGGCCGTCCTCGATGCGGTAGCCGCTGGCACGGTCGAGAGCGGCGATGTCGATGTAGTCCCGCAGTTTCGGGCGGTACATGATGACGTCCAACTTGGTGGCGAACAGGTCCGGGAGGGAACCCACGGACATACCGTCCATCACCGGGCCCGTCATCAGCCACGTCATGTCCTCCGGATCGGATTCCTGTGGCAGGGCACGGAACACCTGCACCTGCACCGCGTTTACACGGACGTCGACCGTGTTCAACGCGACCTCGCTCTCCTCGTAGGAGTCCGGGAAGGCCGACCTGAGGCTGTTCGCGACCGACCTGGCCGGAAACGGTTTGAGGGTCATGACGTCCAGGTCGTCGCTCGTCCTGTGTCTGAGGTGCATGGCGACCGCGGTCCCGCCCATGAGACGCCCGCCGGTGCCTCTGATCGCCGCGGCCAGGTGTGGCCAGACGGCGCGCATGTTCTCGTCGAGAACGTCGCGCCACCGGTCAATCAGCGGCACTGGCCCCTCGGCGCTGAAGCGATGCCCGGGTTGCTGACCGTGCCTGTTCGCTGAGGCCGCGCATCTCGAGGGTGCTGCGCAACGACGCGGTGTCGAGGTTGCACAACGCCCACGACTTGGCCGACGCGCACCGCTCGTCGTAGATCAGCACACTGGCCACTAATTCGCCGTCGTCGGGCAGGCGGATGTTGGCCGGGTCGGTCCCCGACCAGAAGTGCTTCCAGAACTCGGGGGGCAGGCCGGCGGCGCGCTCCGGCGCGGTGGGCGCCACCGGTACCGGGAGCCTCGGCAGCGCGTCCAGCCACCGCGGGGAACTCACGTCACCGCCCCAACAGACGATCTGCCGGTGGCCGTGGCCCCAGTAGAGGGGCTCGCTCCACGATCTGGCGTAGCCCTCGGTGGTGAGGGTCCGTAAGCAACTCCAGGCGTGATCTGTCGAGATCCCGCAGTCGCGTGCCAGCACAGCCGCATGCGCGCCTGCTATCCACCAGCGCAGGCACGCCAGAAGTGCGCGCTCGGTGCGTGACAGCTGGTGGATCCGTGTCGGGCGCGCCCGGACGGACTCCGGCAACCCGCCTTCGGGGATCGGGGCCAGCCAACCGCCGCCATCGGCCCGCGGCGCCAGCCACGACCAGTCCTCAGCGCCGTCGGGAACCTCGGGAGATTCGCCGATCGGATGTCTGACCGGCGAGGTAGTCACCTCGGCGCCGACCTGTGTCATGCCTCTGATTCTACCCCCGGGAGATGTGGGACAAGCCTGGTCCACTACGCGAAACCGCAGGTCACTTGCGGTGCCGGAACATCGCTACGGCGCGGTCGGTCAGTCTGCGGCCAGCAGGGCCACGAGGACGCGTGGTGGGTCGGAGGGAGCCGGATGCCGACGACGCCCCGGCACGGTGTCAAGGTCGCGGCGGGCTCCACGCCGCACGCCGGGCCGCTAGTTTGCCGGAGCAGCGGTTCTTCCCGGCGGATGCACGCGTT